>JBJDZN010000073.1:36785-57288 GCA_051868045.1 Eubacteriales bacterium | reverse complement strand
GAGGAAAAAGCCTATGGAAACCGTGTATCAGAATCCGATTCCGGCTCAGGAGGAAATTAATGAAAACATTGAAAAGTCAACTCTCGAATCCCTTGAAGCGGAGCTTGAGGCGAGTCGGCAGGAGATACAGCGACTTTCGTCCCTCATCCGAAGTCGCGATGAGGCGGATCGGGAAGCGGCGAGCTTCGCCGAGCTCTTCCCGGATGTGGGCAGGGACGACATTCCGGACAGCGTCCGGGAAGATGCCCAAAGACAGGGGCTCCCGTTGATTGCCGCCTACGCTCTCTATGCCAGACGCAGGGAGCTTGCGGAAATTGCCGCAGATCGGGCGGGAAAATCGGCGGCAGAGCGTTCTGCCGGAGGGGTGTCGGGATCTTCCGGTACGGAAGATTTCTTTACCCTGGATCAGATTCGTGCCATGACCCCGAAAGAGGTCAGAAAAAACTACAAAACCATCCTGAAAAGTATCGGAAAAATCAAATAAGTCAAGAAAAACAGAACAGAAAAGGAGAAATTGAATTATGGCGATTACCAATTTTATTCCCACAGTCTGGAGCGAAACCCTGGCAAAGGCTCTGGAAAAGCAGTATATCGGCGTCAAGAACTGCAACCGTGAATTCGAGGGCAGTATCAAGGGCATGGGCGACCGTGTGAAGATCTGCTCCGTCGGTTCGGTCAGCGTCTTTGACTACACCAAGAACACCGATATGAGCGCACCTGCCACCATAGACGACAGCTCGGTTACTCTGACTATCAGCCGTGCCAAGGCGTTCAACTTCCAGATCGACGACGTGGACAAGACTCAGGCAAAGAGCAATCTTTTGCAGGCGGCAATGCGTGAGGCTGCCAATGCCATTGCAGACGATGCCGATGCCTACATTTACAGCCTGTATACCGAGGCAACCACCGACAACACCATCACCAAGGCGTCGGTTGCCTATACCGACATCATCGACCTTCTGATTCAGGCAAGAGAAAAGCTGCTGTCCAACAATGTCAACAGCAACACCGAGACGGTTCTGGAGGTTTCTCCCGCCGTTGCCGCTCTGATCCTGAAGGCGAAGATCCTTCAGTCCACCGACAATGAGGAGGCAATGTCCAACGGCTATCTCGGCTCCTTCGTGGGCTTTGACATCTATGTTTCCAACAACATCGTCAAGGATGCGACCGGAAGCTACAAGTGCTTTGCACGTACCAAGCGTGCCATTGCCTATGCCGATCAGCTGAATATGGTTGAGGCATACCGTCCTGAGAAGCGTTTTGCCGATGCGGTAAAGGGTCTGCATCTCTACGGTGCAAAGCTGGTTTACCCCGAAGAGCTGGTTCTTCTGAACCTCTCGGTTGCCTGATCGGGTCTGACGGAGTCCGGGGATTTTTGATCCGCCTTTTCGAGTGAGAAATCCCCGCAGACACCTCTATAAGAAAGGGTTGGTTAAACTATGCTTTGCTCGGAGCTTTGGAAGGGCGTTCTCAGTCTGTTTAACCTGGAGGATGCGGCGGCGAAGACCAAGACCGTTTCAGAGACCGTCTCTGAGACAGTCTCTGAAACGGTTTCCGAAACGGTCTCTGAGACCGTTTCGGAGACGGCATCCACAAGCGGCAAGAATGCCGAGACCGTCACCAAATCCGAGGCGGACACTGCCTCGGTGGTTGAATCCCTGAAGGAGCGATTTCTGGGGGGATTGGAAACGGCGGTGTGCAGTCTCTATGCGCTGGCACTGCGCTACAATCCCGACGGTCAGGAGCCGTTGTCGCTTCCACTGGTGGAAAACTCCATATTTCCTCTCCCTGATCGTTTCTATTCGATAACGGTCTATCTGGTTGGCTATCTGCTTGGCGGCGATACGCAGCTGTATGACCTGTATGAGAAGGAAACTCTGATCATCGAAAGCGAAATTCCCTCGGTTGTGGGACCGATTGTGGAGAAATACAGGGGTTAAACCCGGGAATATTGCCCCAAAAAGGCGATCCTGTGCAAAGTGAACACGATTGTGCGTTCACTTGTACAGGATCGTTTTGCTTGTATTCGGGAAAATCACCAGGTGACCTTCCATCGGGGGCTGACGGTGCCGTCGGCATTTGAGATGACGGCGGGACGCAGGGCGGACTTCTCCTGCTTTTCTCTCAGCAGGCGGTTGAAGCAGTCGCTGTCCGACGGTTGCAGTCTGCCGTCTCCGGACAGCTCGATTTTTCTGCCGGTCCATGAGGACAGATAGGCGGCGTCGGTCAGGGTCAGCATCCGGATGCCCTCCCTGCCGTCGGCGATCAGCGGTTCATTTCGCAGGATCGCCCCCACGAAGGCGTTCAGTACCCCATTGTGGGCAGTCTCGGGCGTATCCGGACAAAATTCGGTGACGGTGCAGGGAATCTCACAGGAGGATTCTTCGGTGGAAAAGCAGTACTCCCGTTCGGAAAATCCGCTTTCCCAAAGGGTCAGTTTGCCTCCTTCAAGGGTCAGCTTGCCCCGATCGCCGGTGATTTCCAGACGGTTCGTGCCGGGATATTCGCCGGTGGTGGTCATGAACTGCGCCTGCGCACCGTTTTCATAGTCCAGAATCAGGGTCGCACGGTCTTCAACCTCCACGTGGTGGTAAAGCCCCTCGCTGCAAATGGCAAAGATCGACTTCGGCATTCCGAAAATCCACTGGAGCAGGTCCAGATTATGGGGTGCCTGATTGAGCAGAACCCCGCCGCCCTCGCCGCAGAAGGTTCCCCGCCAGGAACCGCTGTCGTAGTAGCTCTGGGTCCGGTACCAGTTGGTGATGATCCAGGTCAGTCGCTTGGGAATGCCCAATCTGCCGCTCTGTACCAACTCCCTTGCCTTTTGGAACAGAGGATTGGTGCGCTGATTGAACATGATTCCGAATTTTCTGTCGGTGGCATCGGCGGCGGCAATCATCTGTTCCACATCGGAGACCCGCACACCGGCGGGCTTCTCGGTCATGACGTGCAGACCGTGCCGAAAGCCTTCGATTGCCATCGGCGGGTGGAAATAATGGGGCGTTGCAATGATGACGGCGTCCACGGTTCCGCTTTCCATCAGGTCCCGACTGTCTAAAAAGGTGCGGACTCCGGGCAGCGTGGACGCTGCCCACTCCAGCCGTTGGGAAGATATATCACAGACGGCGGTCAGCACGGCATCCCCGATCTTTCCGTCCCTCAGACTTACGGCGTGAGCGGAACCCATATTGCCGATGCCGATAATGCCGAAACGTACCGATTTCATAGTATTTTCTCCTTATTTTACAGGGAACTGCCCCGTTTAGAGGCGATTTTGACGGCTCTTCTGCAGTTTTTGGCGATCTGATCGTAGTCGCCCTTCATCATGAAGGAGCCGCCGCAGGCGACGACCTTGGAAAATGCCAGATAGTTTGCCAGATCGTCCTCGCCGATTCCCCCGGTGGGCAGGAAGGTAACGGTGGGGAAGGCGGCAGAAAGAGCTTTGATGGCGGAAAGTCCGCCGAACGCCTCTGCGGGGAAGAACTTCACCAGCTCAATCCCGTGGGAAAGTGCCGTCATGATTTCGGTGGGGGTTACGCAGCCCGGAATGTAGGGAATACGGGACTCCTTACAGGTGTCGGCAACCTCGGCAGAGAATCCGGGGCTGACGATGAAGGTGGCACCGGCGGAAATCGCCTGCTCTGCCTGTTTACGGTTCAGCACCGTTCCCGCTCCGATGGTCATATCGGGGAAGGTGAGCATTCCCTGACGGATGGCATCTGCCGCACAGTCGGTGCGGAAGGTGATCTCTGCAATGGGCAGTCCCCCGCTGAGCATGGCACCCAGTGTGGGGAGGGCGTCTTCGAGTCGGTGCAGAACCACCACGGGAACGATCCGGTACTGTTGGATAATATCAATGGCTTCCATATTGTCTATTTGTCTTTCCTCTCTTGATGTAACGTTGATGGAATCGGCGGGATCAGACCCCGGAATATGCCGCAAAACCGCCGTCCACGGGGATAACCGTTCCCGTGACGAATCCGCTGGATCTGTCATCGGACAGCCAGAGCAGGGTTCCGATCAGATCGGACACCTCGCCGAAGCGGTTCTGGGGGGTATGGGACAGAATTTTATGGGTGCGCTCGGTGGGGGTTCCGTCCTCATTGAAAAGCAGGGTGCGGTTCTGATTTGTGACGAAGAATCCGGGGGCGATGGCATTGACACGGATGCCCACGGGGGCAAAGTGAACCGCCAGCCACTGGGTCAGGTTGGAGACTCCCGCCTTTGCCGCACTGTATGCGGGGATTTTGGTCAGAGGGCGGAAGGCGTTCATGGAGGAAATGTTCAGGATGGTGCCGCCGGTCTTTGTCATGTCGGCGGCGAAGACCTGCGTGACCAGAAAGGCAGAGAGAATGTTGAGATTGAAGACAAACTCAATGCCGGACGGCTCCAAATCAAAGAAGGATTGGGTATCCTCGGGAAGATCGGCGGTGTGGTATTCGTTGGATGTGGTTGCACGGGGGTTATTGCCGCCCGCTCCGTTGATCAGGTAGTTGACCTTTCCGAATTTTTCCCCGATGATCGCTTTGGCAGCAAGAATGGAGTCACGGTTCAAGCAATCGGTGGGGACGGCGATGGCGTTGTCTCCGATTTCGGCGGCAACACGCTCTGCGGCATCGGCAGAGATGTCCAGAATGGCGACCTTTGCGCCGCAGGCTGCCAGTGCCTTGGCAAACTCGCTCATTAAAACTCCGCCGCCTCCGGTAATGGCAACAATTTTGTCAGATAAATCCACTTGAAAGGGTAAATTCATGCTCATATTGGGTGTTTCCTCCTGTTTGGCTTGATTTTTCCTTTTTCCTTATCTTATTGATTTTTCCAAGTTGGCTTTTTCAACGGCTTCAAACAGACCGTTGAGATAGGCGGCACCCAGGGCGCGGTCGTACAGTCCGTATCCGGGCTTGCCGTCCTCGCCGAAAATGTTTCTGCCGTGATCGGGACGCACATATCCGTCAAAACCGCCGTCCACCAGTGCCCTGACAATGGCATACAGGTCCAGCGATCCGGCATCCGACAGATGTCCGCACTCGCAGAAGGAGTGATCGCCGGTATAAAGAATATTCCGAAGGTGGGCGAAATGGATTCTGCCGTCCTTGGCATATTCGTAGGCAAGGGCAACCAGATCGTTGTCGGGATTTGCCCCCAGTGAGCCGGTGCAGAAGGTGATTCCGTTTCGCTTGGAGGGAACTGCCGCAAAGAGACGTTCATAATCCTCTTTGCAGGAAATGATTCGGGGCAGTCCGAAAATGTCCCACGGGGGATCGTCCGGGTGGATTGCCATATTCATCCCGACCTCTTCGCAGACCGGAATGATTTTTCCGAGAAAATAGACCAGATTGGCAAACAGTTCATCGTGGGAAATCTTCTGATAGCGTCCGATCAGCTCAGCCAGCTCGCTTTTGGTATAGGATTCGTCCCAGCCGGGCAGGGAAAGGTCGGCGGGATTCAGGGAGACGATCTCCTCGTGTCGGTAGGACAGGGCGTTTGATCCGTCCGCCGATACCGTTTTCAGATTGGTTCTCAGCCAGTCGAAGACCGGCATGAAGTTGTAGCAGATACATTTGACCCCTGCTTCGGACAGCCTGCGGATGTTCTCGCAGTAGGCTTCTATGTAGTCATCCCGTCTGCCACTGCCCGATTTGATGTCCTCATGAACGGGAACCGATTCAATGACCTCCATCTCAAGTCCTGCATCGGTGCAGGATTTCTTCAGTTTTGCGATGGATTCACGGCTCCAGACCTGACCTACGGGTGTGTCGTAGACCGCCGTGACCACACCGCTCATATTGGGAATCTGACGGATATGGGAAAGCGGAATCGGATCCCCTTCACCGTACCATCGGAATGTCATTTTCATGTTCGTTTCCTACCTTTATATTATATATATCATGTGTATGACAGGGATTCCGGATCGGCAGTTAGCCCCACCAGCTCGGCGGCATTGGTGTAACAGATTGCCTTCACCGTCTTTTCGGCGGCTGCAAAAGTCAGCTCTCCGCCGTCCACCCACTCGCCCAGCAGATCGCAGAGGATTCTCCTGAAGTAGTCGTGGCGGGCGTAGGACAGAAAGGATCGGGAATCGGTCAGCATCCCGAGGAACTTCCCAAGATGCGTGTACTCGGCGATGGTTTCAATCTGCTCCCGGATGCCTCTCTTGTGATCGCAGAACCACCATGCCGCACCCATGCGGACCTTGGGAAAGGAGCCTGCCACCGAAGCGGCGGCGGGAATCATGGCAGGGTTGAGACAGTAGATGACGGTTTCGGGCAGCCCTACGGGAGATTCGGTGTGGATGGCATCCAAAAAGGCGATCAGGTTTGACACGGGAATGACGTCGCCTGCGCAGTCGCCGCCGGCATCCGGACCGCACTGCCGATAGAGCTTACTGTTGACATTCCTGGAAACCGCCAGATGAAGCTGCATGACCAGTCCGCGCTTGGCGTATTCGACACCGAGGAAGCGCATCATGTGATCGAGGAAGGCAAAGAAGCCGATCTCGCTGATTTCGTCCCCGGACTTCGCCTGGCGAAATGCCTCTTCTGCGGCATCCTCATCCCGAAGGTTCAGGGGAAAACAGGGAATTCCCACGTCGGTGAACTTACATCCGTGGGCAACAAAAAAGTCCAGTCTTTGACAGACGGCGGCTTTCAGATCGTCAAGGGTGCTGACCGTCATTCCGCTTGCCGCCTCCAGCTTTTTCAGGTAGTCAGGGTAGTCGGCTGCCAGAATGGACAGCAGACGGTCGGTGCGGAAGGAGGGGGCGACCTTTACGGGAAAACTGCTGTCTGCGGCAAGTTTTTCGTGCCAGGACAGGTCGTCGCAGATCTCGTCGGTGGTGGCGATATAGCGGACATTGGAGGAGAGAATCAGCTTTCTGGGGGACAGTCTCTTTTCGGCGATCCTTTGGTCTGCCGTCTGCCGGATGCGTGCGGCATTTTCGGCGGTCAAAGGCTCGTGAATGTCAAAATAGCGATCCAGTTCCATCGCCGTCCAGTGGTAAAGGGGATTGCCCGCCGCAAGCTCTACGGCAGAGGCATAGGCATCGAATTTGGCATTCCAGTCGGCATCCCCGGTGATCAGCGACTCATCGGCACCGTTCATCCGCATAAGCCGCCATTTGTAGTGATCTCCGGACAGCCAGATTCTGCCGATGCTGTCAAAGGGTTTGTCCTCATAGATTTCTTTCGGAGACAGGTGACAGTGATAATCGCAAATGGGCAGGTCCTTTACCTCCCGATAAAGGGACCGTCCGCTTTCGCTGTGAATCAGATAACGCTCTTCCATGGATTATCCTCCCGATAGTCATAAAACAGGCATTCGTGGGAGTCGGTGCTTTGGAAAACACCGTCTCCCCGGACTTTTTTATTGTATTTTAGCACATCCGTTTTAAAAAGTCAACAGTCCAAAAAAAAGATGACGATATTTACCATTCCTTCAAAAAAAATTGACGATTTATTCAAAAATGCCTTTGAAGCCGGATTTCGACCTCAAAACGGTCGAATTATTATGCAAAATATGTAAAATGTGAATGAATTTTTCGTGCATTTTGACGCTTTACATTTTTGAAAAAATGTTATATAATATAAAATGAATCAGTTCGCTAAATCGAAAATCCTTTTTTTTCGGTTTTGCTTGCCCGCTCATGTTCTTTTGACTCAGACAACCGGTTTTTTTGTGCGTGTATGAAGGGAATTCTGTCTTCCGGGACGGAGTCATATTTCATACCGCTTTTTAAGGTTCATTGGCGGGTCTCCCTATAAACGAATTGATTTTGCATTGATTACCGGGAGGGTTTATCGTGAAAAAGATCGGAAAGAATTGGAAGAATAATGTGTTGATTCTGGCACTGCTGCTGGCGTTTTCCACGCTGATCGGCAGTGTTGGCAACGCATATAATACAGGAAATAATCTATCGGAGTCGCAAGCACTCTTCCAAGACGTGACGGGGCAAATGGATTTTTCGCAGATTATGCAGAAAAATTTCAATAGCTCCGTCCTTTCGACGAGTCAAACTCAGGTGTATGAGCGCAGAACGGTGATCATCAGCCTGTCCGGCGACAGTCTGATTGATGCGGCAGCGGGCAGCAGCGTTTCCGACTATGCCACAACGCTGGCAGGTCAGGCGGAAGCTCAGCGGATCTACGGAGAGCAGGATGAGCTTCTGGCAAAGCTGGACGAGGCTGGAATCGACTACTCCCTGAAGTATCGCTACATGGCAGTGGACAATGCGGTTGCCGTTGAGCTCAATACCCGTTATGTCAGCGAGATCCGGGAAATGCCGGGGGTCAGCAGCGTCGTTATCGCCGGCTCCTATGCCTATCCCCAGACGGTCTCCGACTCCGACGGCGGATCGGCTGTCACCAATGTGACAAAGGTGTACGGCACCGGTGTCTATGACTCGTCGGAAGCCGTTGCCGACGGTCTGGACGGATCGGGTACGGTAGTCGCTATCATTGATACCGGTCTGGACTATACCCATGACGCCTTCAGTCTGATGCCCGACGGTACCAATCCCGTCCGTTTTACGGAAGAAGATATTCTGAACATTCTGGAGGAAAATGAACTTCGTGCCGAGGAGCGTCAGGCACTGTCCGGAAGTCTGCTGTCGGTCAGCGATGTCTATCTGAATGCAAAGGTCCCCTTTGCCTATGACTATGCCGACAACGATACCGATGTTTATCCTTCCTATTCCAATCACGGAACCCACGTTGCCGGCATCGTGGCAGGTCACGATGTGAACGGTTATACCGACAAGGACGGCAACCATGTGGATGAAGAATTTATCGGTGTGGCACCTGAGGCGCAGCTCGTCATCTGCAAGGTCTTCACCGACGATCTGGAGGATCCCGACCTCGGCGGTGCCGTGGCAGAGGACATCCTTGCCGCACTGGAGGACTGTGTTCTTCTGGGCGTGGACGTTATCAACATGAGTCTGGGTACCTCCTGCGGATTTACCACCACCAATGACGGCGACGATGAGGGCGAATACTTAAACCGTGTTTACACTTCCATCGGAGAGCAGGGCATTAATCTGGTCTGCGCTGCAAGCAACGATTACAGCTCGGGGTACGGCGGCGTATTCGGCACCAACCTGGCATCCAACCCCGACTCCGGTACGGTCGGCTCCCCTGCGACCTTTGCGGCAGCTCTTTCGGTTGCCTCCATCAGCGGTAAGCAGTCCAGCTATATGCTGGGCAACGGCACCACTGCCGTATTCTTCGAGGAGTCCAACGACGAGGACGGCAATCCCTTTGATTTCATCGCCTCTATGCTGGCACCGGGCGAAACAACGGCGGAATTTGAGTATGTCGTGGTACCCGGCGTGGGCAGAGCCTCTGACTATACTTCGGCAATCAAACAGCTGTTTGCCGAAAACCCCAACCGCATTGCCTTGGTCAAGCGTGGCGACACCACCTTCAAAGAGAAGGTTGAGGTTGCCAAGAGCATGGGTGCCAAAGCCATCATCGTTTACAACAACGTCTCGGGTACCATCCGGATGCAGCTTGGCGAGGTGGTCGATCCCATTCCCGCAGTCTCCATTGACATGAATGCAGGCAATGCGCTGGTTGAGGCGGCATTGAACCATACCGCAGAGGAGCTTGCGGCAGGTGCGGTCAACCGTGTGGGCACGATCGTTATCAACACCTCCTATCTGGCAGGTCCTTTCATGAGCGAGTTCTCCTCCTGGGGATGCACGCCCGATCTGAAACTGAAACCTGAAATCACCGCTCATGGCGGTGAGATCACCTCCTCCGTCCCCGGCGGATATGACGAGCAGAGCGGAACCAGTATGGCATCTCCCAACATGGCGGGTGTGGTTGCTCTGATCCGCAGTTATGTCAAGACGAGCAATCCCGATATGACTCCGCAGGAAATCACCCGCAGGGTCAATCAGTTGCTCATGAGTACGGCGACCACCGTCTATGATGAGGACGGTCTGCCCTATTCTCCCCGTAAGCAGGGAGCAGGACTCGGCAGTCTGGATAACAGCCGCACCACCGGTGCCTTCCTCTGGACCGACAACGCCGAGATCGACTACCGTCCGAAAGTGGAGCTGGGGGATGACAAGGAGAAGGTGGGCGTTTACACCATCACCTTCAAGATCACCAACTTCGGCACCCGCAGCCTTTCCTTCAAGCCGCAGTCCATCTTCATGACCGAGACTCTCGCCATCGACGGTCTGTCGGTAGCGGAGCAGGCATACCTTCTGGACGATGTGGCGGCGGTCTGGAAAATCAACGGAAACGAAATCGTGGAGGGCTACAGCTTCACCGTCCCTGCCGGAGTTACCACCGACGTGGAACTGACGCTGACACTGTCCGACGACGAGAAGAAATACATAGACGAATCCTTTGAAAACGGAATGTTCGTTGAGGGCTTTGCCAAGCTGATCAGCGGCAGCGACGGACAGTGCGATCTGGTTCTCCCCTTCATGGGCTTCTACGGCGACTGGTCTCAGGCTCCTATGCTGGACTACGATGCCTACGAGCTGGCAGAGTATCAGCAGGATTCCTCCATTCTTGAGGATGAGAAGCCCCAGGCGAGCGTATGGGCAACCCAGCCTTATACCGTTTACTACAACGAGGATTACGTTCTCCCCATGGGCGGCTACGTCTATCTGCTCCCCGATGATGCCGATCCCGTTTACACTTCGGAAGATCACAACGCGCTTTCCTGCTTCAATCAGTTCTTCGGTGAGGACAATGCCGAAAACTACATGACCTCTTACAAGCTGAAGGGTCTGTATGCGGGACTGCTCCGCAATGCCAGATCGGTGGATTATCAGTTGATCAATGCGGATACGGGAGAGGTTCTGGAGAGCGAGACGGTCTACCGTGTCAGCAAGGCGTACTCCGGCGGCGGCTCCGGACGCCCCGCCCTTGTGGATCTGGATCTGGATCCCCTTGCCTACGATCTGGTGTCCAACGGTCACTATACCATGACCTTTGAATTCTTCCTGGACTACGAGGACGGCAGCTGCACCAAGAATACCTATTCCTTCGACTTTACCATCGACTATGAAGCTCCTTTGCTTCAGGATATCCGGGTTCGTTACTACGACTACAAGGACGGCAACAAGACCAAGCAGAGAATCTATCTGGATCTGGACATTTACGACAATCACTATACGCAGTCTGTTATGCTCTGCTATCTGGAGGACGAAGAGCTGGTCCTTGCAACCGATTATGTAACGCCTGTCTACAATTCCACCAAAAACGGCACTACGACGGTTTCCATTGAAATTACGGATCTGTACGAAAAGTACAAGGACAGCCTGTATGTCGAGATTGATGACTATGCGCTCAATCACAGCGTATACTGGCTCAATCTGTCTGCCGCCAACCAGGCGTCCTCCGCTGACGACTTTGAACTGGCTCCCGGTGAGGATGCGCTGACGCTCGGTGTTTATAATACCCATACCGTTGCTCTTGCCGGAATCGGAGACGCCAATCTGTCCAACTTCAAGTGGTCCTCGGACAACCGCAGTGTTGCCGATGTGAAAAACGGCGAAATCGTGGGTCTGTCTGAGGGAACGGCAGTCATTACCGTTTCCAACGGAAAGGGAGTCAGCCGAAGTCTGACGGTGACCGTCACAGGCGGCAGTACAACCCTGCCAACGCCCTCCATTTCCTTCGGCGTCATCAAGGACGGCGACGGAACGCTGGTGAAGGCGTCGGGGGCAGTAACGGTTTACCCCGGTATGGACTTCCGATTGGATATTGTCGCCGACCCATGGTATTACCCCACAGACAGTCTGACGCTGGTCTGGGAATCCACCAATCCCGATGTGGTGACGGTGGATCAGTCGGGAAATGTCACAACCGTGGCCGAGGGAACGGCAGTGGTCAAGGCGTCCATTGCGGTGGACGGAAAGGTCACCGCTTATACCGCCAACGTCACAATGGTGGTGGAGGATCCCTTTGTGGTCAGCAACTACTCGCTGACCGAGTATAAGGGTCCCGGCGGCGTGGTTGTGATCCCCACAGACAAGAACATCATGATGATCGGTGAGGATGCCTTTAAGGATAACGATACCATCACCGAGGTAGTCATCCCGAAGTCGGTGACCTCCATCGGAACCGGAGCTTTTGAAAACTGTACGGCACTGAAGAGCATCTACTTTGTGGATACCGAGGAACAGCCCATTGCCGATGCCGATATCGGCGTCATTTACGGCAGAGCCTTTGCCGGATGCACCTCCCTTGAACTGCTGGATCTGTCCAATGTCAAGGTGGTGACTCTGGGCAGGGAATGCTTCTACGGCTGCGAAAATCTCCGTGAGATCCGTAAGATGACCAAGATCGGTACTGTCGGCGATTATGCCTTTGCCGGATGTACCTCCCTTACCTCGCTGGATCTGTCCGAGCTTCATGTCGCCGGAACCGGTGCTTTTGCCGGATGTACGGCACTGACCGAGATCAAGACCGGATGGTTCACCTCCATCGGAACCGCCATGTTCAACGGCTGCACAGGACTTCGCAGCGTAACACTCTCGGCAGAGTCCATCGGCAATCAGGCATTCAGCGGCTGTACAGGACTTCGCAGCGTGACCATTGCTCTTCCCGAGGGTGAGACCAGCTTTACCTTCTATATCGGAGATCGGGCATTTGAGGGCTGCACGGCACTTCAGACCTTCACCGTCAATAACGGCTGTAAGATCGCCTCTATCGGCAACTACGCCTTTGCCTCCACGGCACTGACCTCCTTTACGGTGCCCGAAGGACTCATCTCCCTTGGAGAGAACATCCTGTCCGGCTCCAAAGTGACCGGAATCACCATCAGTGACAGCTTTGATTTTGAGAATCTGAAGCTGCTGGGCTCGCCCTTCTATCACATCAATATCAGCCTTGCTTCCGGAACCACCAAATATGTCATCGAAAACGGCGTGCTGTATAATCAGAGCAAGACCACCCTTCTGATGGTTCTGCCCGGCACCACCCGTGTGACAATCCCCGACAGCGTGACGGCAATCGCCGATTACGCCTTCGCCGGCAGTTCCGTCACCACGCTGACCGTTCCTGCTTCGGTTCGGACCATCGGAACCGGCGCATTCATGGACAGCAAGCTGGCATCCATCACCTTTGCCGGCTCCGGCATCAGCGAAATTGCCGAAAAGACCTTTGCAAACTCCAAGCTGATCCGCATCACCATCCCCGCAGGGGTTACAGCCATCGGCGACAGTGCCTTTGAGGGAACCGCCCTGACATCGGTGAATTTTGCGGGTACGGCGATCCGAACCCTCGGCAATCGGGTATTCGCAGACTGTACCGACCTTGAGTCTATCGTCCTTCCCGACGGAATTACAACCATGGGTTCGGCAACCTTCTCGGGATGCGAGTCCCTCAGAAGTGCGACTCTGCCCTCGGTCAAGTCGCTGGGCAGTCAGACCTTCCGGTTCTGCTATGCTTTGACGACCGTGACCTTCGGTGAGAATGCCACCACCGTGGGTGACTACACCTTCTACGAAAACACCTCCCTGAAGTCGGTTTCCCTGAGTGATTCAATTACCGAAATCGGTGCCTATGCCTTTGTGGGATGCACCTCCCTTAAGGAAATCGACCTGAACAAGGTCACCACCCTGAATTCCTACGCCTTTGCCGAGTGTACGAATCTGAAGACGGTAACAGGACTTGACCGCATCGTGACCATCGGCGACATGGCCTTCTATGACTGCAACGGACTGACCGAGCTGAATCTGGCATCGGCTGAGTTCATCGGCGACGGTGCCTTTGCCATTGAAAACGGAAAGTCGGCATATACCGTCCTTTCGATTCCTGCGGTAAAGCAGATCGGCATCATGGCATTTATCGGCGGCGGGGAATCAACGGTGACGCTTCCCGCAAGCCTGACCTCCATCGGCTACGGTGCCTTCGCCGAATCCGGGAACCTGACCGCTTTCACGGTGGATTCCGATAATGTCGACTTCTTTGCAGTGGACGGCGTTCTGTATCGCAGACTGCCGACCGGAATGTATGAGCTTACCGCTTACCCCGGAGGAAGAATGGCGGAGCAGGGAAGCTATACCGTCATCGACGGAACCTCCGTCATCGCCGGATATGCCGTAAACGGACTGAAGAGCGGTGCTATGAGCGAGGTTGTCCTGCCCTATTCACTGAAGTTCATCGGTCTCTCCGCTTTCGCTGACAGCGGTGTGACCAAGTACATCTTCAACTGCATTCAGGCACCCAGTCTGGCAACGGTTTACCGTGAGGACGTGGAGGCTCTGCTTGAGGAAAATGCTACCGGTTTCCAGATTGTGGTCAACGGTCTCTACTACGCCAACTTCGACACCCTGCTGGCATACTATACCGACATCGTCGGTGAGACCAGTTCCCTTGTCATCTGCTATCCCGAAAACGGCGTGGGCTATGACAACTATGTGTACACGACTTATTTCGGTAAGTCCGAGTCCCTAGGCGTGCTGATGGACGACATCACCCGTTCTGCCATCGAGGCAATCGGCGGACTGGAGTCTGTGGAAACCGTAACGGGCTGGTCGTCGCTGGAAGTAAATGATACCAACAGGGATATGATTCTCGCCTTTGCCGAAAAGGTAAAGGAAGCCCGTCGTCTGTACAACAACATTCTGACCGACGAACAGCGTGCCTTTGTTTCCGATGAGGAACTGGCAAAGCTGACCGAAATTGAGGGGCTGATGCGTTCCCTCAAGGAAAAATTCAACATTGCGCTTGTGATCAGTTCGCTGACCTACAACCAGGATTATATCAAGGATTATAACGAGGGCGACAGCTTCTCCATGGAGGGTCTGACTCTGACCGTCGTCTATGATGACGGTTCCACCGAGCCGGCAGACCTTGACAAGCTGGTTCTCAAATCCCCCGCTGACGGAATTCTGACCCAGTACGATTTGTTTGTTGTCTTTGATTACGTCTCGGGCGACGGCATGACCAAGGAGGTTCAGATTCCCGTCAATGTCAAGGCGACCGGAACCTCTGCTCCCACTGAGCCAAACGATACCGACCTTCCCAACGATACTACCGGTGACGATAAATCCCCTGTTCTGCTGATTGTTCTTCTGGCGGGCGGCGGTGTGCTGGTCTGCGCAGCCGTTGTCCTTGTGATCGTGCTGATCGTGAAGAAAAAGGGTTCGGGAAAGGGAAAAGGTCCCGATCATAACGGAAATGGCACGGCTGCCGGAACCCAAGATCCGGCAGAGCCGTCCGTTGCAGCACCCGTTGTGGAAACCGCCATCCCCGAAAATGGCGGAAATGAGGGGACCGTTCCCGAGAATACGGAAACAAATCCCCCATCTGAAGAGCAGAGCTCCGAAGCAGTGGAGCAGAACACCGAAATTCAGGATGAAAATCCCGAAATTGAGAGTGAAAACCCCGTCATCGAGAGTGAAAACCCCGAAACCCCCGAAATTGAGGGAGATAACCCCGGAAAAAAAAGACATAATGCCGGCACCATCGTCAAATGGACGGTGATCGGCGTAGCAATGGTTGCCGTCATCGGAGCAATCGTCTACTCTGCGGTCTGGGGAGACGATAAGGATGATTCCAAACTGGCGGAGGTTCAGGCGCAGATCGTTTACAAGGCAAACGGCGGTCTGTTCGAGAACAATATGGACGAAAAGACCATCGGTTACAGTGAGGGTGCCTATCCTCTGGACATCGGCAACGTCACCGTAACCAACGGCAGCGTGGACATCAAGCGTCAGAACTATGTGTTCGGCGGCTGGTATTATCCCGTGCTGGATGAGTCCGGCAACATCGTCTATGAGGATGCGGAAAAGGGAATTGTCAAACTGGGCGAGGCATTCGACTTTACCAAGAAGATCACGGCAGGTCAGGAGATCACCCTGTATGCCGCATGGATCAAGGACAAAACCCTGCCCGTTATTCTGGCAGACGGAACGCTTGTGGATAAGAACGGCGTTCAGTACCATGCCGGAGACGTGATCCGTGAACTGACGGCAAATCCGCAGGGACAGTTCGTCAAATTTACCGGCTCCAATCTGCTGAGTCTGCCCGACAAGCAGTACACCTTTGTTCAGTACTATGCCGATGCCGCCTGCACCATTCCCGTCAGCTGGCCCATCACCACGGAGGAGGGTGTGGATGCCGATCCCATCTATGCCAAGTTCATTGAGGGCGACTGGAAGATCGTTTCCGATGCCGACTCGGCTAAGAAGATGCTGGAGGCGTTGATCAGCGGCAACTACTATCTGATCTGCGACGTAGACCTTTCCGGTGCGGCTGTCACCATCTCCAACAACGCCACCTTCGGCGCAAATGTGGAGGGCAACGGTTTCACCCTGTCCAACTTCACGGTGACCAAGCGTGCAGTTGAGAGTCAGGGAACCTCCCTGTTCGGGACGCTGAAAGAGACGGCTTCTCTGCACAACCTGAACCTGACCGATTTTACCTTTGAGGTTATGCTCAAGGGAGATGCCAACCGGGTTTACTTCCTGTTCGGCGATATGCCCGAAAATCCCGATGTCAGCGGATTTTCGGTAAACGGTAGGATGACGGTCAGCTGCCCTGAGGGATCCCTGATCGGAAACCTTCAGGAGGGAGAGCATTTTCACTGGATCCTGTCCGCAGGGGAAAGCGACGATGCCGCCCTGGCTGACGGAAAGATCACGGTGGAAGTTGTCTGCACTGTGGGAAATGCAACCTACACCTATCCCGATTCGTCTGAATCAGCCTCGTAATCAGAGACTGTATGTAATAAAGGAGAATTTTCATGAAAAGGTTTTTCAAACATGCGCTTTGCCTGCTGTGTTGCGTGGCAATGGTGCTTCCCGCAGCCTCCTGCGGGAAGAAGGATCCCGGTGATACGGGAACAACAACCCATCTGTATGATCCCGAAGAGTACCCGATGACCTTCGCCATCGGCTCGCTGGACGGAAACTTCAATCCGTTCTTCTATACTTCGGCAAATGACGGCAGTGTGCTTGCCATGACCCAGATTTCCATGCTGACCACCGATTCCGACGGAAACATCGTCTGCGGAGACGATTATCCTACCGTGGTTCTCGCCATGAAGACCACCATGTACGATGCGGCAGGAAACATTACCGCCAGTGGAGACACCGAGGGCTATACCGACTATGAGTTTGTCATCAAGAACGGTATCAAGTTCAGCGACGGCGTGGATCTGACCATCAAGGACGTGCTGTTCAATCTGTACGTTTATCTGGACCCCATGTACACCGGCTCTTCCACCATCTACTCCACCGATATTCAGGGTCTGAAGGCATATCAGGCACAGGACCCCACTTTGGCGGACGATTCGGATGCCGACATCAGCAGCGGATTTTACAGCACCGCTCAGCAGAGAGTCTACAACATGATCGACTATCTGGAGGGTGACATTCCTCTGACCGATCAGATTTCCGCCGATCTGGAGACCACCAAGAAGCTGTTCATGGAGGAGATCAACAGCGACTGGTCCAACAACTTCGGCACGCTGGAAAGCTATACCGAATATACCTTCACCGAGGATTGGCAGAGTTACTACCTGATCGAGGGTCTGGTTACCGTTGAGAAGGAGATCAACGCACAGGGTGCCACCGTCTCCAAAAAGGATGAGAACGGAAAGTATGTCACCAGTCTGGACGATGTCAACGATGAGTTGACCGCCGAGATGAATGCTGCGCTGTCTGCCGACAAGATTTCGGCATACGCCTCCGCTCATAACTGCTCCGAAGCTGATGCCAGAACCGTCCTCATGAAGGAGAAGGCAGTGGCGACCGTTTACGATGCCTACACCTCCTACGAGCCCTCCCTGATCAACATTCTGAGCTACTGGGCAACCGGAAGCAACGTTCTCGATGATTTTGCCGCAGAGGCAATGTCCACCTATTATGAGAGCGTCAAGGGAACCGTCAAGTCCATTTCCGGCATCACGACCTACAAGGCATCGACCTTCGACGGTCAGGATCTGGGTGAAGAGCATGACGTGCTGAAGATCCGCATCAACGGCATCGACCCCAAGGCAATCTGGAACTTTGCCTTCATCGTTGCCCCCATGCACTACTATTCCAATGAGGAGCAGGTTGCACTTTGGGACGGAGTCAGCCATTTCGGCGTTGACTTCTGTAACAAGACCTTCTTTGACGAGGTTCTGAAGGATCCCGAAAAGAACGGACTGCCCGTAGGTGCAGGTGTCTATAAGGCAACCGACCAGAGCGGCAGCGATAATGTGACCAAGGACGGCTTCTACAACAACAACTACGCCTACTACAAGAGAAACGAGTATTTCGAGACGGTGGGCGGCGACGCTATCCACAATGCTTATATCCGCCTGTTCCGTTACAGAGTGGTCAGCTCCGACAACATCGTTAACGCACTGCTCAACGAAGAGGTTCTCTACGGCGAGCCCAACGCAAAGCAGGACAATATTGCCGCAGTTGACAAGGATTATCTGGGCTACAAGACCTACCGTACCGGCGGTTACGGTTACGTGGGTCTGAACCCCAAGTACATTCCCGACATTGAGGTCAGACAGGCGATCATGATGTCCATGAATACGGCAACCATCGTCAAGGATTACTACACCTCGGCACTTGCAGAGGTGATCTACCGTCCCATGTCCAGTACCTCCTGGGCATATCCCACGGATGCCACCGCCTACTACACCTGCACCAGAGATAAGAGCGTGATTCAGGATCTGGTCAAGAGCGCAGGCTGGACTCTGAATGCCAACGGCGTATTTGAGAAGGACGGAAAACAGCTGGAATTCACCTTTACCATCGCCGGCGAAACTGCCGATCACCCGGCATACGCCATGTTCCAGTCTGCCGCAGAATTCCTCAATGAGTGCGGCTTCATCATCCACGTTACCACCGATGTCAACGCTCTGAAGAAGCTGGCAACCGGCGGTCTGGAGGTATGGGCTGCCGCATGGTCTACCGCCGCCGATCCTGACCTGTATCAGAACTATCACAAGGATTCCAACGCCAACGCCACCAAGAACTGGTATTGCCAGGGCATGATGGACGACACCACCGGACAGTTCGATCAGGAGAAGGTCTGGATCAATGAGCTTGCCGACCTGATCGAGGCAGGCAGAGAGACCAACAACCGTGACGAGCGTTCTGCTATCTATGCGGATGCACTGGACATTATCATGCAGCTTTGCATCGAGCTTCCCACCTACCAGAGAAACGATCTTGCCGTATACAACACGAGAATTATTGATGCCAGCACTCTCAATCAGAATCCTTCCTACAATGAGGGCGTCGTCAGCAGAATCTGGGATGTCAACTACAACTGATCACCCCAAACTCCTGTCCCGCCCCGGGAAAACCGGGGTGGGCGGGAAGTCCAATATCTGAACGAATGAGGATAAAGAAGCAATATGTTTAAATATGTTTTGAAACGAATTCTGTTATCCCTTTTTATCCTGCTGGGCGTGTCGTTCATCCTGTATGTCCTGCTGAGATGTATGCCGCTTTCCTATGTGGAAACCAAGTTCTACGGAAGCAATCCCAATGCTCAGGACAACTACGCTGTCCTGCATCAGGAACTTGCCGACTGTGAACTGGTGGAATCGGACGAAAACGGTCGACCCATCTATGAGACCGATGAAAACGGTGAGATTCTCGTTGACGAGCAGGGCATCCCCGTTCCCAAGAGCATGCCGATTCTCAAGGGCTATCTTTCTTGGCTGGTATCCTGCTTCAAGGGGGATCTGGGCAATTCCTGGAAGTACGGCAGACCGGTAGGCGATGTCATCTTCGAAAATATGGGCGTTTCCTTCATGATCGCCTTTATTTCACTGATTCTGGAGCTGGTTATTGCCATCCCCCTTGGAATCAAGAGTGCCTGCAATCAGTACGGAAAGCTGGATTACACGGTCACTATCCTGACCATGATCGGAATTTCCTTCCCCAGCTTCTTCTTCGGAAGTCTGATGATCAAATTCTTCTCGGTAGAGCTTGGATGGTTCCCCAGCACGGGCATTTCGTCCTCCTGGATCACCGAGAATACCTCCACCTTCACCATTATCACCGACATGGCATGGCATCTGGTACTGCCCATCTTCATCATGGTGGTCCTGTCCATCGGATCGGTCATGCGCTACACCCGTACCAATACGCTGGAGGTGCTGAACACCGACTATATCCGTACGGCAAGGGCTAAGGGTCTTTCCGAAAGGAAGGTTATCTACAAGCATGTCTTCCGCAACACCATGATTCCTCTGGTCACTATGCTGACCGGAACCCTCCCCAGTTTGTTCGGCGGTGCCATGATCACCGAGACCATTTTCAGCATACCGGGTATCGGCAAGGCAGCTTACGATGCCCTGTCCGCAGGTGATATTCCCTTCGTCATGGGCTACAATATGTTTATTGCCGTCCTGACCGTTGCCGGAATCCTCCTGACCGATATTATGTATGCCGTCGTTGACCCCCGTGTCAAGCTGTCCTGACGGAAGGAGGAAACTCGTATGATAGACGAACAAAAAAACAACCTTCCGACCGGAGATGCCGGCGAGATCAATGAAGTGGCTGTCAGCAATGAGGCTGTCA
>JBJDZN010000073.1:0-36685 GCA_051868045.1 Eubacteriales bacterium | reverse complement strand
AATGATGAGGCGGTCAAAGTTGAGACCGTAACCGTCGATTCCGGAGCGTCTGCCCAAAAATCCGGGACGGATGCCTTCGTTACCGCCGAGGATGAGCTTCACGGCGAGAATCTGAACGACCGTGTGAAGGTTCTCTCCCCCGGAATGACCATTGCCAAGCGATTCTTCCGCTCCCGCCTGTCCGTGGTGGGTCTGGTGATTCTGGTTCTGCTGTTCCTGTTTTCCTTCGTAGGACCCCTCCTGTCCCCATGGGGCGAGATGGAGGTGGATGAGACGCCTACCGAGGTCATCAGCACCCTGCCTATCGAGTATACGGTGGTCGTGAACGGAGAAGAAATCGTTCAGACCGCCTATGATGTGAACATCAGCATGACGGAAAACAACGTCAAGGGCGAAATCAGTGCCAAACATTGGCTGGGAACCGACGAAACCGGCAAGGATCTGCTGACCAGACTGATGTACGGCGGCAGAATCTCCCTGACGCTGGGTCTTATCGTCGTGATTCTGGAAACCATTCTGGGCGTGATACTGGGCGGTATCGCCGGCTACTTCGGCAAATGGGTCGATCAGCTGATCATGAGAGTGGTGGACATCCTCTACTGCATTCCTCAGCTTCCCATTATGCTGATCCTGTCCGCTACCTTTACCTCCCTGGGAATCGTTACCATTACCCGTCTGTATCTGATGATGGGTATTCTGACGCTGATCAGCTGGACGGGAATTGCCAGACTGGTCAGAGGACAGATTCTGTCCTTACGAGAGCAGGAGTTCATGCTGGCGGCGAAGTGCAGCGGACTTTCGGTTCGCAGAAAGATTTTCAAGCACCTGATTCCCAATGTCCTGCCTCAGCTGATCGTGTCCATGACGCTGGGACTGGGTTCCATCATCCTGACCGAGGCAACGCTGGGATTCCTGGGACTGGGTGCGCCTTTGGGTACGGCAACCTGGGGATCGCTGATCAACTACGCAACCAAGACCGAGTACCTGACCAACTATTTCAATTTCTGGGTTCCGCCCGGAATTTGCATCACTCTCGCCATCCTCGCCTTCAACTTCGTAGGCGACGGTCTGCGGGACGCATTTGATCCGAAGGCGAAGAGATAAGGTTTATGCGGCTGTACCCGCAGCAAAACACGCTGCCACGGTAAACCGTGAAAGCCGGAGACATTTGAAGAAAGGTATGTTCAATCGTATGGCAAAGCAGAAATCAAGTCAATCTCATTACATCTCTCACTCGGAGTCCAAGCGGATTGCGGCAGAGAACCGTGCCGCCTATCGTCGGTATCAGGCAAGGAAAAAGCTGAAAATTACCGAAAAGGACTATCTGACAAAGATGAAGGACCCGGCAAATCTTGTGGAATTTGAGGATCTGCATACCTATTTCTATACCGACGCCGGTACGGTCCGCGCCGTCAACGGCGTGACCTTCTCGGTTCCCGAAGGGGCAACCGTCGGAATCGTGGGTGAGTCGGGATGCGGAAAGAGCGTTACTTCTCTGTCCCTGATGCAGCTGGTCATGGGACCCTCAGGTCAGATCGTGTCCGGCTCCATTCGTTTTCGCACCAACACCTTCAAGCGGGATGCCAAGGGAAGAAAAATTCCTGTATACGGTAAGGACGGCTCCAAAAAGCCTCTGAAGAATGAGTTCGGCGGCACCCTCTACGAAATGGAGGAAAAGGTTTACGATATTGCCAAGATGCCGTTGTCTGCCATGCAGAGCATCCGGGGACGGGAAATCGCCATGATCTTCCAGGAGCCTATGACTTCGCTGAATCCCGTGTTTACGGTGGGAAATCAGCTGGATGAAGTGGCACTGCTCCACATCGAGGGCATTTCCAAGCAGGCGGCAAAGGAAAGAAGCATCGCTATGCTGGAGCGGGTAGGCATCGCCGACCCGGCGGGTGTCTACGAAAAGTACCCCCACGAGCTGTCAGGCGGTATGCGTCAGAGAGTCATGATCGCCATGGCACTGATCTGCTCCCCCAAGCTGATTGTGGCGGACGAACCTACCACTGCACTGGACGTGACCATTCAGGCGCAGATTCTCGATCTGCTCCGTGAAATCAAGGAGAAGCAGAAGAGTTCCATCATGCTGATCACCCACGATCTGGGAGTCGTCGCCGAGATGGCGGACTACGTGGTGGTCATGTATGCGGGCAAGATCATTGAGATGGGCACCACAGAGGATATTTTCGACCATCCCATGCACCCCTATACCATCGGACTGCAAAAGAGCAAGCCCTCGGTCACCTCGGATGTGGATTCCCTGTACTGCATTCCCGGATTTGTCCCCAATCCCATCAATATGCCCAATTACTGCTACTTCCGGGACCGTTGCGACCGGTGCAGGAAGGAATGCGCCGGGAAATATCCCGATCTGATCGAAATTACCAAAACCCATAAGGTGTCCTGCTATCTGTACGCAGACGGGCAGAACCGTGAGAAGGGGGAGTCCGGCAATGGCTGATAATCAGACTGAAACCGCAAAAATCGAAAACGAAAAGGAAGCTCCTCTTCTGGAGGTTCGCCATCTGAAAAAGTACTTTCCCGTCAAGACCAGTCTGACCGGTAAGCCGATTTCCGTGCTGAAAGCGGTGGACGACGTTTCCTTTACATTGGAAAAGGGCAAAACCCTCGGCATCGTCGGCGAGTCCGGATGCGGCAAAACCACCATGGGACGCACTTTGCTCAGACTTTATCCCATCACCGATGGGGAGATCCGGTTCAAGGGTCAGGAGGTTTCGAAGATTTCCAACCGGGAGTTCAACAAGCTCCGTCCCCATATGCAGATGATATTCCAGGACCCCTATGCCAGCCTTTCCCCCCGTCTGACGGTGGGCGAGATCATCGGCGAGGCGGCACTGGAGCATGGGCTTGTGGATAAGGCTCACTATCGGGAGTATGTGCTGGAGATCATGAAAATGTGCGGACTCCAGCCTCACTACTACGAACGCTATCCCCACGAATTCTCAGGCGGACAGCGTCAGAGAATCTGTATCGCAAGGGCATTGGCATTAAAGCCCGAGCTGGTGGTCTGCGATGAGCCGGTATCGGCACTGGACGTTTCCATTCAGGCGCAGGTCATCAATATGCTGAAGGATCTGCAAAAGCAACTGGGGCTTACCTATGTGTTTATCTCCCACGACCTGTCGGTGGTCAAGCATATTTCGGATGACGTGGGGGTTATGTATCTGGGTTCGCTGGTGGAGTATGGCTCCAAGAAGCGGATTTTTGAAAATGCCCTCCATCCCTACACTAAGGCACTCTTTTCGGCAGTGCCTGTCCCCGATCTTCACGTCAAGAAGGAGCGGATTGTGCTGAAGGGCAGTATTCCTTCTCCCGTAAATCCCCCTTTGGGATGCAAATTCCATACCAGATGCGATCACTGTATGGAAATCTGCAAGAACGTTCCTCCTGTCTACCGTCAGGTGGAGGAGGGTCACTATTGCGCCTGCCATCTCTACGACGAGATGCCGGCAAAAGCAGCAGAAACTGCTGAAGAAACGATCAAAACGGCGGAATCGGAGTCGGAACAGCCGACGAAAACCGCAGAATAAGACCGGATTTTCCATGGATTCAGCCTTTTTCGGCTGAATCCGTGGGAAGCCAAAAGAGAGAATCCATGGCAGATAAGAAGAAAAAGAAGAAAAAGGATGATCTGGATACAGAAACCACCTTCGCCAACATGAATGTGGAGGGATTTCGGTGGTATCATCCCCAAAAAAAGGAGGGCGAGGAGCTGCCTCCTTTGACCAAGGAAGAGTCCCGTGCCATGTTGCGGGGAGCGATCAGCGCACTGTTGCCGCTGCTTGTTGGGATCCTTGTGGTTATGCTCCTGTTGGTGGGTATCGCCTATCTCTGGCTTGCCTGAATATCTGAATGTTGAAAATTTACCGAAAATAACGGTTTATCCATAGAGTAACCCCTCATGGAGAGGGAACCGGATTTTGACAGAAGCAAATACCGCTTTCGTCCGAAAGGGCAGAAAAATCCGGGTAACTGAAGAAAGGTGTGGTCAAAAGCACATGAAAAGTAGAAGAATGACGGCTTGTATCCTTGTAGTCCTTCTGGCGGGACTGACTGCCTGTACAGGCGGCGAGCCGACGGCAACCACGACGACGGATACTTCCACGGTTTCTGTCACCACGCAGACCGGGCTTCCGCCCGTGACTTCGCCCGTCACGGCTCCCGTGACCAATACAACGGAGGAGGGAAAGGTTACCCTGACCTTCGGGGACCAGGCGGGAATCACCTATGTCTGCGACAAACGCTCCGGCGCATCGGTCGAGAAGGGAAGTACGGTTTCCTTCAGTCTGAAAAAATCGGTCTTCTATGAAGGCACGCCCGTTGTCAGTGCCAACGGAGAGATTCTGACACCGAATGACGGTACCTATTCGGTGACCGTCAACGAGAATACCCGAATCGAAGTTAGCGGCATTACCCTGATAGAATCCACTATGGAGGGCGGCGGAACCGGGTCGGATGATCCCTTCCTCATTACCTCTCCCGTGGACCTGCTGTTTATTGCAGAACAGGTCAATGCGGGCAATTCCGTCTATTCGGAAGGGTATTATACCCTTAGCAACGATCTGGATTTCCTTGGTGAAGAGATTGAGGTCATCGGCGACGGTCGGAATGAGTACGCCTACTTCTCGGGATATTTCGACGGAGGAGGATACACCATCTCCAACTTCACCCTGACTACCACCGACACCCCCTATGTGGGACTGTTCGGCATCCTGCAAGCCAACGTTGTGGATTCGGTAGGCGGCACGGTCTATATGCTGAACCTCAAGGATTTTACCATCACGGCAGAGATCAAGGATAACTCCATGTTCTGCGGCTCCTTTGCAGGCTACGGAATCGGTGCCAATCTTCTGCTCTGCAATGCTCAGAACGGCAAGATTGAAGTCTACGCCGACTCCAACAATTTCTCCTATGCCGGCG
Organism: Eubacteriales bacterium; assembly: GCA_051868045.1. Taxonomy (GTDB): domain Bacteria; phylum Bacillota; class Clostridia; order Oscillospirales; family CAG-272; genus CAKSQF01. Next base: position 31,738 of record JBJDZN010000073.1, on the reverse strand, counting down.
GTCTGGTGGGACTTCAGCAGGCATTGGATTATAACAATCTGAGCTATCTGTCTGCGGTGACCTATTGCACTTCCGACGTGGATGTCAGCTGCCGGGAGGGACTTACCTTCAGTGCAGGCGGTATCTCCGGCTACCTTGCTTGTTCCAATGCCCTTGTGGTTGCCTCGATCAACAACAGTTACGCCACCGGAGACGTGCAGGGCGCATCTCGGACCGGCGGTATTGCCGGCTATATGTCCTCCAATACCGGCATTGTGGGCTGTTATGCCACCGGAATCATCAGTGCGCAAAGCTCGATTTCCGATTATGAGAACTCCGAGACTCACTGCTACGCCTATGCCGGAGGAATCGCCGGATGTGCGGAGGAAAACAGCGTGATCTCCGAGTGCTTTGCCACCGGCAAGCTCTATTGCAAAGCAGAATTGGGTTCTGCCTATGAGAAGAGTGACGGCGTTCTCGGCGGTGCCGAAGCGGTCACCGAGGGAGCATACAGCTCCTATGAGGCAACGGTGTACAACTGTGTTTATGCCCTGGGAGGAACCGACGGCGACATCAACCTGACCGACGGAACCTATCTCCGGGAAAAACTCAACTGGAACGAGTGCGACTGGGTTTTCAAGGACGGATCCTATCCCACCGTCAATCTGGCGGAGGATAACCAATATTCCTTTGACATCAACTTCAATTTCGAAGGGCAGGAGACTCTTTCGGTTACCGAATTCGATGCCTATATGCCCATGTTCTTCTGGTATCTGGACGGCAGTCTGCCCACCGGACTCATCGGCGAGGAAGGGGACACCCACACCTCCTATGGCTATTTCTTCGATGAAGAACTGACGATGCCTATTCCCGCCGGCTTTGTTCCCACTCATACCATGACCATCTATGCTGCCTCTGCCGACTATGCTGAGGTTGCAGGTGAGTACGTACTGTTGACCTCCAACAAGGATCAGGTCGCTTATCTGACCCTGAATACCAACGGCAGTTTCACCTATACCGACGGTGCGGATATTGCGACCTCCTACTTCCGTTACGACGGTGAGACCCTGGTCTTTGAGGATGCCCGGCTTGCCAGATATGCCGAGAACGTCCTTTCGATGGAAAAATATCAGTACTGCGACTTCATGGGCAGGGTTGAGGACGGTAAGCTGACGATTCTCGGCGGCGTTGTCGCCGACGATACCGGATCGGTCACCTTCTTTACCGAGAAGAATCCCCTGATTGCGCTGTCCACCGAAAAGGTTCTGACCGGTGCCTATCGGGCGGGGAACACCCTGTATACCTTCGCTCCCGACGGAACGGGTACCCGGACGGTTGGCGGCATGGTCAGCGACTTTACCTACACCCGGAACGGCAATGCCTTCGTTCTGACATATGACAATCAGTCGGTTTCCGGCAGCATTTCGGCGGGAAAGCTGACTCTCGAAGGAACGGCACTGACAGCCTGTGATGAATACATGGGCAGCTGGACGGTAGATTCCAAGGCGAACAAGGTCTTTACCTTTGACGGTGCCGGCAACTGGAGCTACGAATATTACGGCTATCTGAGCACTGCCAGCAAGACCGTTCTGGAAAGAAAAACGGGCAGTTATACCGTCAATTATGACGGAAGTCTCACTCTTTCCGGCGGTTTCGGCGGAAGTGCGAAATTTGTGGACGGAGTCCTCCGTGTCAGCACCACCGATGGCAGCTACACCTGCTACCGTCAGGGCAGTTACTACGGAACCTGGATATATCCCGATTACGGTATGACGCTGATTCTTGGCGGAATCGGAGAAAGCGGTGTGGGAACCGCCCGTGTCGAGTATCTCTACGATAACGGAACGGTGGAATTCTACAATCTGACCTATTCTCTTGACAATCTGATCCCCGGTGTGATCTGCATCTACTATGATATGGATGTCTTCGGCTATCTGTCCTATGTTCCCGGCTCCGACATTCTGAACGCCACCATCTACGTGGGACCTCTCGCCAGCTTCATGCAAAATGTCAGTCTCTGCCGGGAGGATGAATATATGGGGCAGTGGATCAGCGAAAAGGACGGTCTGACTCAGCTGGAATTCAACGGATTCGGCAGTTATGCGAGCGGCAACCGTCTGGGACTGTCGGGTATCGTGGAAATCGACGGACACTCGGTTCCCTACACTCTCGATGAGGCAACTTTGTCCGGTTCCTTCGTCTACAACGGCAAGATTTATCTGATTTCTTATGATGAAACAAAATCCGCTCTGATCCTTTCGGACGGCGGCAGTTCGACCGTATATCAGCGTAAGGATGCCTTTGCGGCACTGACCCTTTCCGATGAAAGCGGACGGGTATATTCCTTCGACGGCAGAGGAAATCTTAGTTCCATGGGTACCATGAGCGTGACGGAACCGGACGGACGGGTAACGACCTACCAATACCGGTTGTCCGGAAATGAACTGACCATCTATCAGGGCACCGGAATTGTGGGCAGACTGTACCGTGATGAACAGACAAACGCTTACCGTCTGACCCTCTCCGGTACTGCCGGCAGGACTTTGATGATCAGAACCTCCTTTACCGGAACCTGGGGCATGAGTGGTTCGCTGGAAAATCTGGTAATCGGCACCATGGGACTGGACAACACAATTGAGGGCAGAATCAACGGAGAAAACGTAACCTTCATTATGGAGGACGGCTACCTGTCCTTTACCTATCTGGATGCTCTCTTCTATATCATCCAGATCAGCGACGGCGATCTGATTATCAGTCAGCAGCTGGATTGGTATATGACCACCGACGGTATCCTGTGCGCACCTATCGACGATCTCTTCGGAACCTGGACCAACTCGCTGGGCGCATCCTATGAGTTTGACGGTATGTCAAACAGCACCCTGACTTCCGGTTCCGCCCAGTCCAGCTCGGGCGAAACCGTGACCGGTTACTTCTATCTGTACGATGATGAACAGTATATCCTGTGGACCTATAGCGAGACCACCGGCGAGACGATTCTCTACCGTCTGATCATGTGCGATCCCGACACACGGCGTGCCTTTGTCAACGGAGACCGGGCATTTACCGTGGAACAGGGCGACAATCTGTATAAAGCCGTCGTCCGGGACGTTGACAGCGAAATCGTCTATACCTTCGACGGTTTTGGCAAGGTCACGACCTCCGAGGGCGAGACCTATGAATACAGCGTTACCTCCATCGACCTGGTGAACGGTATCGCCATTGTCAGAATCACGATAGGCGACGAAGTTAAGACCGCTACCATTGATTTCAGCGACAGCTCGGATTATACCATGACCCTTCGGTAAAAGGGCAGTTCCCGGGTGAAACAGACACCCGGGAAGATGCCTGACAGGGTTATTGGATGATTATAGATTAAATCACTTCACGATCAGCATTTTCCAATGTAAGAAAGGATGAATGAGAATGAAAAAGAACCCGCTTTCCGCCCGCCTGCTCGCCCTGTTTCTGGGCGTAGTCATGGTGGTTCCCACCCTGCTGACAGGGTGTAAGGGCAACAACGGAGAGACCACTTCATCGACCACGACAGCCGACAATTCCGGCAGTACGGTGACGACAACAAATGAAAATCCGGATGCCAATCCGACCACATCACCGGACCTTGACGGAATGCTTTCCTATACCGTTGTGGTGAAAACCGAAGGCGGAATGCCGCTTTCCGACATTCAAGTGGTCATGACCGATTCCCAGGGAATCGAGGTTGCAAACTCCACCACTGATGCAAACGGTAAGTACAATACCTGGCTGAATCCCGGCGAGTATTCGGTTACGGTATCCAATCTGAAGCCCGGCTATTCTGCTCCCGCAGAGCCTGTGAAGACCACCGCTCAGGGCGGTGAAGTGACGGTAACCGTAACTACCGCACTCCTCACCGAGACTATGCCTACCAACTACTCCTATCAGGTGGGCGACGTTATGTACGACTTTACCTTCGTCCGGGACACCGGCGAGGAGGTCAAACTGAGCGATCTGCTGAAGACCAAGAAGCTGGTTGTTCTGAACTTCTGGGCAACCTGGTGCGGTCCCTGTCTGTCTGAGTTCCCCGCTATTGAAACTGCCTATGCCGATTATCAGGATTCGGTGGAAATCATCGCCATGAGCATCTCCGACAGCAGAGGTGTCTGCACCGAATTCAAGGAAAGCAACGGCTATTCCTTCAATTTCGTACCCGATTTCGGTCTTTACACTCCCTTCCAAGCCTTCGGCAACGGAGGAATTCCCTTCACCCTGTTTGTTGACCGCTACGGCGTATTCGTAAACTATGTGGCAGGCTCCGATCCCGATGCGTCCTCCTGGAAAGTGGAATTCGAGGGCTACACCTCCGACAGTTATGTTCAGAATTACGGTAAGCCCATCTCTGTCGAGACTTCCGGCGGTGAGACCACCGAACCCAGCATTGAACTGCCCGATGTATCTATGCCCGACTCCTCTGAAATTGAGACCGCCATCAACGGATCCGGTTTCAGCGGAAGCTACACGGAACCGTTGGTTGAAACGATCTGGCCCTGGGTTCTGTCCGAGGATAAGCAGAGTATCACCCCTGCCAACATCGGTAAGGGTTCGTCCAGTGCTATGATTACCACTGAGGTCACCTTGAATGAAGGTCAGGCGTTGGCGTTTGACTTCAAGGCATCCATCGAGGAAAGCTATGAAGGCTCGATCTACTATTACGATTTGTTCTGCATTTATGTGGACGGTGCGATAGTTCAGAGCTTCTATGGCAATCATTCCGACTGGGAAACCTGCTATGCGTATGTTCCCCTGACGGCAGGAACCTATTCGGTCACCCTTTACTATGCAAAGGATGAGGACGACTGGTATCTTCCCAATGGTCAGGAATACCTCTATGTCCGCAATATGCGTGTGGTCAGCGCCGATGAGATCGCCTCTTCGGATTCCTGCCTGAATATCCGCCGCCCTGCGGCATGGGATTACAACACTGCCGATAATCCCACCACCAGTTATCTGAATTATGTGGATGTGGTATACAATACGACCGATGGATTCTATCATGTCGGAACCGTGGACGGACCGCTGCTTCTGGCAAGTACGCTGCAAGCAACCTCCTGGTCCACCACTCCCGTTTACACATTGGCAAGTGCCGGCTATCTGATTATCGACGGCGTGGATTATGACGATCAGATTTCGAGCTACGCATGGCTGGAGGATCACAGCTTCCTTGGCTATTGCCCTGTTGACCGGAAGCTGGCAGATCTTCTGGATCTGGTGGCATCCGAGGTCGGAAACGGTCCTAACCACGATAAGGAATGGCTGGAATTCTGTTGCTACTACGATCACTACGGATCGGGCAGAGGCGTCACCGAGGTTCGTGATGTGCGGCTTGGTATCAGCCTGGACAGCGCATATGAAGCAACGGTCGGAACCAATCATGCCATTGTCAATCAGGTTATGGTTCCCAGAGGATTCTTCTATGAGTTCAAGCCGACTCAGAGCGGCGTTTACTCCTTCCACTCGATTGATACCGCTGATGAGCAGTACGACACCATCGCATGGTTCTGTACGGCGGACGGCAAGCGCATTGATGAAGATAACGACAGCTACGACGGTCATAACTTCGAGATTCTGCAATACTGCAAGGCTGGCGAAACCTATTACCTTGCAACTGCCTTCAATTCCCCCGACGCATTGGGCGAGTTCGATTTTGTTATTGAATATGTAGGAAACAGTGCAGACCAATTCATCAGTTGTTCCGACCTGTATACCACCAATGAAGAAGGTACTCAGATTCTTATCGTCCGCAATTACGGTATTCAAGCAGAACTGGGCACCGACGGCTATTACCATCAGGTTCTCTCCTACAATGCAGACGGAACTCCTGTACTCGACTATTCCGAGCATGGCTACATCTATGTTGATTTCCTGGGTGTATCCACCTTTACCTCTTATATTTCCTGGATTGGCGACTACTGCACGCTTCAGAAATATATTTTGGAGAACGGAAAGAGCAATCTCGGCGGATTTGACTTTACCATCCGTACCGATAACGACGGAAATTCGCTGGCAGTGCTTGGAAACCGTCAGGCAGAGATGGAGGCTTACCTGGCAGAGGCTCTTGCAACTTCGGAGGACAGTCCCGATTACGGATTCGTCAAGGCAGATGAGAATCTGGTTGAGATTCTGAATATCCTGACCCTTCTGTATGGCGAGCAGGTCGAGGATGAATGGCTGATGTTCGCAAGCTACTACAGGCATATCGACTGATTTCAACGTAAAATCGAATTCTCCGATCGACCGTATAGGGACGATCGGAGGATTTGAGAAATTTATGAACCTCCCGAATCCTATTTCATTCACAATAAATGGAGAAAACGAAATGACTCGAAACAGATTCAAACTGTTGCCCGCAATTCTCTCCGGCTGTCTTGCTCTCACGCTCCTTGCATCCTGCCGGAAAAATACGGAGCAGCAGGGCACGTCATCGACAGACATTTCTGATGTAGAGACAACATCGGAACCCGTGGAGGTCATCCCGGATCCCGGTGATCCGATTTCCTATACCTTTACGGTAAAGACACGGGGAGGTTTGGCGGTTTCCGACGTTGAGCTGATCCTGACCGATCCCGATGGAAATGAGGTTGCCGGTCTTACCACCGATCAAAGCGGAAAATGCACGGAAACGCTGCCGGCGTGGGTGTATACCGTATCCCTGAAGGGACTCGGACCCGGCTATTCGCTTTCTGAGGAGGTTGTCAAGACAACGCCTGATAACGGTCAGGTTATGGTCACGGTGGAAACCGGTGTTATCACCGAAAAAGAGCCCGGCACCCATAATACGTATGAGATTGGGGAACTCATGTATGACTATACCTTCACGATAGACGGGGAGGAGGTTAAGCTGTCCGAACTGCTGGAGACCAAAAAACTGGTGGTTATCAACTTCTGGGCAACCTGGTGCGGACCCTGTACATCCGAATTTCCCGCTTTGAATGAGGCGTATGAAGAGTACAAGGATTCGGTGGCAGTCATCGCCCTGAGCATCTCCGACAGTGAGCTTGTCTGCAAAAACTATCAAAAACGGGGCGGCTACGGCTTTCCTATGATTCCTGAATCCGGCATCGGCATCTATAGCAAGTTTCAAAAGGGCGGCATACCCCTGAGCATCTATATTGATCGCTACGGGATGTATGTGGGCTACGATCTGGGATCGGACACCAGCGTGGATTCCTGGAAGGCAAAATTCAACCAGTATACCTCTGACCGATATATCGAGAGGATCGCTTAGTCCGGCACCCCGAACTCCTCCGTCAGGCGGGTTCACGCTGACTCTGCTTTTCGGAAGGGTTTAACTGCCTTAATCGGCTCTGAAAAGCCGATCGGAAGGTATCTCAGTATACTACCGTGGGGAAGTTCCTCCGGGAGAAGAATAGAAAGGAATGATTGCACATGAAAAACAATTACAGTAAGCTGACCCTTTGTCTGGCAGCCTTTTGTCTGACAATCGGCGTATTGGCTTCCTGCGGAGAAGGAGATACGACCGCAACATCGTCTGCCTCCGGAACCACATCGGAAGCGACTACCATCGGTTCGACCACGGAGCCGGTAACTGAACCGGATCCCACCGCCGATGAGCCTGCGTATGTGTTCACCGTTGTCTGCGGTGACACCAATCTGCCTGTCAGCGGTGTAATGGTTCAGATCTGCAAGGGCGAGGATTTCTGCCTGCTGCCCGTTACAACCGATGCAGAAGGGAAGGCAAATTATGTTCTCACCGGCAGCAACAGCTACGATGAGTACGATGTCCACATCATCGGCGGTATTCCCGAGGGATACACCTTCGACAATACTGCAGTGAAGACTGATGCCGAAACCCACAGCTACACGCTGACACTGGTGAAGACCGGCACCGACTCCTCTTCGGAGTCCGGTGCCACCACCACCGCACCTACTGTTACCACTACCATTCCCGGCGGAAGTACTCCCGTTACCTCACAGGATCCCTCCACCGGTTCTGATCCTGTGACGACAACCACTGTAGCTCCTGAGAAAACGACAAATCCTGTTACCACCACCGTTCCTTCCGGCGGTAACGATCCTGTAACCCATCAGCACATCTATGTCAATGAGGTCTGCACCATATGCGGCGCAACCAAGACCTATGATTTTTCCGTAAGAGTCATCTATGACTACGACTGCACCGACGCTGACGGTAAAGCACATACGCAGGGCGAGGGAATTCCGGGCGTACAGATGGTCATTACCAATGATGAGGGAACCAAGCTGATTGCCATGGGTTCGACAAATGAAAACGGTATTTTCAGTTTCAATGCGCCCAAGTATACCGTATATGATGCCGGAGAGGCTGTTTCCGGTTACTCTATCCAGTTGACCGGCGGCATTCCCGACGGATTTATGAAGGATCCCAAGTTGGTCTTCCAGGCAGAAAGCCTCAGTTGTATCGTTGGGCTTTATCCCAAGCCGACCAGCGGTGACCGTGAAGCTTTCTCTCCTGAAAAGGTCGAAAGCGGTAAAACGATAAAGATTTACCTTGAGGAAGAGCGTTTTGACGATTCGGATGATCCCCTGTTTGCGACTCCTCAGGACGATTCCCTTTATTATTACGCATTCACACCCGACGATCCCGGCGATGTAGGCGTTTACCGTGTTACCATCACCAATGTGAACGGAGCTTCTTCGGTTTATATCGGCAATTATCCCTGCTCCGGTGCAGGTTATGTGCAGCATGATCCCTATGATGACTGCTTTGCCACCGGTAAGGAACCCTCCTTCATTTTCCTTATTGAGGAACAATATCTGAAGGATGGTGCAGGCGAATGGGCATTCAACAACAAGTGGCTGTTCGGTATCAGCGCAAGCTCTTATCCCGTTTCCATGGAATTGAAGATTGAGAAAATCAGAGATATTGTGGTAGGCGAGGATGTTCCGATCTATGATAAGCAGGTTCTCGAGATTACCGCAAATGCGCCTACTGCAGTTTCCGTAACCGGTTCTACCGCAGGAAAGACGTTGGATTATATTGAATACAGCAATACCACAGAACTGTACAGAGATTCCAACGGTTACTATCATGTGGGATCGGTGAACGGACCCCTGGCAATGGTAATCCTTAATAAGGAAACACGGATGCTGGGCGGCGAGGAAGGTATTACCTTCTGTACGGTTAATCAGTGCTCCGGCGTTCAGATGCTGTCGGCATCGACCTATGATGAGAACACCAATACCATCACCATTTACTATTTTGAGCAGATGCTCAAGAGCTACGGTGAGCTTTGCAATGAGGACGGTGCTTATCCTGTGAACGATCAGCTTCTGTCCTTCCTGAAAATGTGGACGCTTCAGAAGTGCAGCATGGTTCCCAGTGGACTGGATGAGGAACATGGTTACCTGTACGGCATTTCCTACTACCATTAAATGAACAAGTAAATGAACAGGAGTCAGTTCCCGGAATTTTCGGGAACTGATCCGCCACAAAAATATCGCCTGTTATGCAGGCGATATTTTTGTGGGAATGCCGGTTATTCCAATGGGAATGCCAATAAATCCAATCGTGGCTGCCGCTTGGTTAAGCGGCAGCCACGATTTACGATTTTATATGGTTTATTGATCCTCTAAAGCGGGGGCTATTGCCGCAATGAGCTGGTCGTAGGTAATCGATCCGGTGCGGCGGAAGATGATTTTGCCTTCCTGATCCACAATCACCGTAACGGGCAGGGCGTCCGATTTTCCGATGATTTGCAGAACGGTCTGATTGTCGGTATCGGTTTGCGGGGTGTCCAGTACGAAGCCTACCTTCCAGTCGCTCCAGCCCTTGTTCTCAATGTAGGCATCCACCGGCTCGGTAACCTGTCCGTGAATGGCGACTACCGTCAGATTGTCGGCATATTCGCCGGAAAGCTGTTCGAAGTAGGGCAGTTCATTGACGCAGGGACCGCACCAGGTTGCCCAGAAATTGATGACGACAACCGTTCCCAGATTCTCAGAGAGGACGAAATCAGGATCGCCGCCCACCCCGGGAAGGGTAAAGTCGGGACAGTAGTTGCCGACCTGATAGCCGTAGACCTTCTCTTCCTCCCCCGTATCGGTGGTCGGTGGGATTACTGATACAGGATCGTCCGGAACGGTCTTGTCTCTGTCGTAGATGTTGTAATACCAGAGTGCCGTGATCAGCAGTGCGCCTGCCAGAATTCCGGCAACAATCTTCAGAATTCTGCCTCTGCGGCGGATTTTAGCATTGCTTTCGGCAATTTTTGCCTCATCCGCAGGTTCATCTGCTTTTGCGGCGGTGCCGGCGGCAGTTTCTGTGGGAATGAAATATTTGGATCCGCTCCAGTGGATTGCTTTTGTGGGGCAGACGGGAATACAGCCTCCGCAGTGGATACACTCGTGATCGCCTACATGGCGGATGTCCATCTTGCAGGTGGTGACACACAAGCCGCAGGAGACGCATTTGTCTTTATCCAACTTGACGCCGATCAGTGCCAGCCTGCAGAAAAAGCCGTAGATGGCACCCAACGGGCAGAAGAAACGGCAGAAGAAGCGGAAGATGAAGATGCTGGCAACGATAATTCCCACCAGCAGGCAGAATTTCCAGGTGAACAGCGGACCCAGCATGGGGAACAGATCGGTGTTGTTCTTGTTGGACAACAGTCCGATGGCACCTTCCAGGGTTCCGGCAGGGCATATGTACTTGCAGAATCCCGGAACTGCCAGCTTATCCATGAGGGCAAGGGGAATCATGATCACCAGCGCAACCAGAATCACATATTTGAAATAGGAGAAAATCCGGGTAAACCGGTTCTTTTTGAGTTTTGGCGATGGAATTTTGTGAAGGAGTTCCTGAATCAGTCCGAAAGGGCAGAGGAATCCGCAGATTGTCCGTCCCAGAAGCAGTCCGAACAGGATAATAATGCCGAAGACATAGGCGGGAACCTTGGTATTGGAGCTTGCAAGTGCATTCTGGAGGGCACCCAACGGACAGGCACCCACCGCACCGGGGCAGGAATAGCAGTTCAGTCCCGGCAGGCAAAGGTATTTGGTGGTGCCGGTGTAGATTTTGCCCGAAACAAAGCCCTTCAGGTTGGCATTGTACAGCAGGGCGGCATACAACTGAATCAGTCGACGCTTGGTGGGCATATGGCGGCGGAGCCGGCCTTCTTTTTTCTTCTGATCCCCGGCTTTCGGGGTCTCTTTTTCTATGGTTTTCATCTTAAAAATCCCCTATCCCTTATCCCAGACCGATACATTCGGTGCAGATGTTGGTTGCCTTGACGAACACATCCCGGACGCTCTGATTGAAGCATCCGAGCACAACCAATCCGATGCCGATGCAGAGAAGGATGATCCGCAGAGCGGGAATCCATTTCTGACGGCGGGTGATGTTTTCATTGACCGCTTTGGCGGACGGGTCCCCGCACCGGGACAGTCGCTTTTCAACCTCGATGATTTTTTGAATCTGGCGATCCCGCAGAATCACATAGGTTGCCGACAGAAGAAACATGACCGCAACAAAGGGAAGGATGAACAGCACCATCTTTATGACTTCGCCGTTCAGATCGGTATTGGGAAAGTGGGAAAAATCCAGCAGATACCCAAGCGGAAACAGGGCGAGAATCAGGCAGAGTCCCGCCGTAATCCCAAGCAGGAGCCTGGATTTCTTCAGCAGTCCCCGATGTTCGGATACCGCAGCGGAAAATTCGGCTTCCTTCTGATCGGCGGGCGCATTCGGACGTCGGTCAGACAGCCGCTCCATCGTCATGTAGGAGGGAGTTTTGCCCCGTTTTTCGGTCATTGCCGGGGTAATCAGGCTGTATACGATCCCGAAAAGGGTTACTGCCAGCCATGGGATCAGGACGGGGACGACCTTTGCAAATTTCTCCGACACGATCTCCCGACTGTAAATCTGAATTCCCGCCTTTGCCTTTGAGACGGCAAGCCGGGTCTGGGACTCATCCAGCCCCTGAAGGATGGCCTCCTGCTCGGCGGTTTCTGCCGCCCGATTTCGGGCTTCGACTCCTTCCCGGTAGATGGAGGCGGTTTGCAGGATGATCATCGCACCCAGCACCAGCGTCAGAAGGAGAAAGAGAAGGTCATAAACCCACCGCAGTGGGCGTTTTCGGTTTTCGGACATAATCCGCACCGTCCTTTCGGTGTCGATTTTGATGTGTGAGAACTGCGTCACTCACAGCATTCCTATTTTACCACAAGCAGAGCCAAAAGTCAACTTGATATTGCAAATTTACGGCACATTTTGACCTGAAATCTGCTTCTGATTTCTGATATGTGGGGCTACAGGCGGGTTATGGGTTGCTCTTTACCAGAATTCTGTTGTTTATGATGTCGGTAAAGAAGGTCAGGGCATATTCATGGAATTGGGCAGCATCAATCTCCCTGCCCGAGGAAAGGGTGGTGAAGATCAGGTTGGAGAACCCGCCGGCGAGAAAGGCAGAGACCACAGGGGTGGGATATTTGAAGGTGACCAGACTGCTGAGACTGTTCAGCAGTGCCTCTACCACCTTGTTCAGGCAGTTCCGAACCAGCGTCAGACAGTAAAGATTGTTGCCCGATGCCAGAGAGATCAGAACGTCCCTGTATCGGATGCACTCGGCGATCGAGGCGTCTGCCAGACTGACGCAGAATCCCACCGGATCGCCGGGGGCGGCATCGGTGGGATGCACCGTGCCGATACAGCCTTCATAGATTTCCGTGGCGGTCGTGCGGATGCAGTCCTCCAGCAGATCATATTTGTCGGAATAATATTTGTAGAAGGTCATTTTATTGATCTGCGCCGTGGCACAGATGTCCAGCACCGAAATTTTATCAATGGGTTTGGTCTTCAGCAGATCCAGTAGTGCCTGCCGCAGATCCCGCATGCTCCGAAGAATTCGCTTGTCCTTGTATTCCCGCATTTTGGTTGATGCCTCCGTAATCTGCCGATTTCGTCTTTGGGATTGGCAATTTTTTGTTCGTTCAAATATTCGTAACAAGATAGCCCTTAAATCCTTCATAATTATATCATATAATTATACTATTGTCAAGAAATTTATACGAAAATATTATTAACTTTTCGAGAAGAGGAGTTTGCAAAGTGGTCAGGCTGGCAAGGTTTATTGTAGATCATAAAAAGAGTATCCTGCTTTTGTTTGCGGTACTGTTGGTTTTCTGTGTCTTCGGAATGAGACTTGTGGAGATCGAATACAGCATCACCGCCTACCTGCCTCAGGATACCGATACCCGTCGGGCAATCGACATCATGGACGAGGAGTTCATTACTTACGGTTCTGCCAAGGTGATGGTGCGCAACATTTCCTACGAAAAGGCGTTGGAACTTCACGACAGGATTGAGGAGCTGGACGGAGTCAAGAGTTTTTCTTTCTCCAATACGCCCGACTATTACAGTCAGTCCTCGGCTCTCTTTTCGGTGACCTTTGAAGGGGATGAGGACGATCCGGCATCGGCTGCGGCATATGAGCAGATGATTGCCATGCTGTCCGACTACGATCTGCTGATCGAATCCTCGCTGATCGACACCTATGCAGAGGATCTGCAAAGCGACGTGAATTTCGTTCTGGTCCTGTCGGTGATCGTCATCGTGATGGTGCTGGTCTTCACCTCCAAGAGCATTGCCGACGTTCCCATCTTTCTCGCCACCTTCCTGGTTGCGGCGATCCTCAATTTGGGAACCAATTTCTTATTCGGAACCATTTCCTTTATCTCAAACTCGGTTTGCTCGATTTTGCAGCTTGCCCTTGCCATCGACTATGCCATCATTCTGAGTCACCGCTTTGCCGAGGAAAAGGAACAAAACGGCGGTGATGCCTACGAGGCGGTTGTGCAGGCACTGGCGAAGGCGATTCCCGAGATTTCGGGCTCCTCTCTGACCACCATCGCCGGACTGCTGGCTCTGACCACCATGACGCTGCGGCTGGGTGCCGATCTGGGTCTGGTGCTGGCAAAGTCCATCGTCTGCTCCATGATTTCGGTATTCCTGTTTATGCCCTGCATTATCGTGTCGGCATCGAAGCTCATCGACCGCTTACGTCATCGCAATCTGGTTCCCTCCGTCCGTTGTATAGGACGCTTTGATGTCAAAATGCGCTTTGTCCTGCCGATATTCTTCCTGGTGCTGGTGTCGGTCTGCACCGTTCTGTCCTTTCAGAACGAGTATGTTTACAGTGCCAACAGTATTGATACCGACCGTCCTTCCGATTCTCAGGTGGCGGAACAGGAGATCGAGCAGGTTTTCGGATACAGCAATCTGTTCGTTGTGCTGGTTCCCGGAAAAGATTACGAACAGCAAAAACAGATTCTTGACATGGTGGAGGCACACGAGGAGATTGATCAGGCACTGGGACTTGCCAATACCGAGCTGACCTTGAACCATGAGACGGTCTATCTGACCGAACCCATCAATTATAAGCGGTTTGCCTCCCTTCTGGTTATGGATGACGAGACTGCGGACGCCATCTTTTCCGCATACGCCTTCTTCTCCATGGATGATACCAAATCGGGACTGGAGGAAATGGCGGTCTATGAGGCGAACAAGAACATCTATACCGTCTCTCTTCTGGAACTTTGCGACTGTGCCTTTTCCCACGATGACTTTATTTCCGCCTATCTCTACGATGATGACGATGCCCTGGAAAACTACGAGGATCTGCGGGACACGGTTCAGGATGCCGAGGATCAGCTGCTTGGTCCCAACTATTCCCGCCTGCTCTTCAATATCAACGGTCCCGTGGAGAGCAAGGAGACTTTTGCTCTGATTGGCGAGCTTCTGACCGAGGTCAAGGGCTTCTGCCCCGGTGCCATCTTTGCAGGCGATTCCATGTCTTCCTATGATCTGAACGAGTCCTTTGCATCGGATAATCTCAAGGTCAGCCTGCTGACAGCCCTTTTCGTCTTTGTGATCCTTATGTGTACCTTCCGTTCCTGGGGACTGCCCATTCCGCTGACCCTGACCATTCAGGGTGCCATCTTTATCAATTTCAGCTACTATACCATAACCGGCACCAATCTGTTCTTCTTCGTCTACCTGATTGTGTCGGCAATCCAGATGGGAGCCACCATCGACTACGCCATTGTCATCACCAACCGATATGCCGCTTTGCGCAGGGAAGAGGGAAGGGAACGCTTCCCGGCAATGATCGAGGCTATCAACGCCGCCTTCCCCACCGTGCTGACTTCGGGAACCATTCTGGCGGCGTCGGGCTTCCTGATCGGCGGCGTGGTACGGGATCCCCTGATCGCAACCATGGGAACCTGCCTCGGTCGCGGCGTGCTGATCTCCATTGCATCGGTTCTGCTGGTTCTGCCCGCCCTGCTGGTCATCTTTGAAAAGCCTCTGGAAAAAACCTACTTCAAAGAGCGAAAGAGACTGAAATTCCCCAAAATCAACCGTAAAAACAGGGAGATCCTGTCTGAAAATACCACGCAAAAGGGAGAGAATATTCCATGAAAACAGGAGTTACCATGAAGAAAATCAAGAGTCTGCTTGCTTCAACGCTGGCGGCTGCCCTCTGCCTGTCCGTCTTTCCCCTGCCTGTCCTTGCGGCAGAATCTTCCGATGAAACCGATACGGCGGCAGAAGAAACCGAATACTATGTCTGCTTTGGCGATCAGAACTTTTCCGTAAGGTCCGCCAATCTGATGGAAAAGCGGGAAGACGGCTATTATCTGCTGTCCGACGTGACCATGACGGGCAACCGTGAGTTCTACGTCACCGACAATAAGGGCATCCGCTACTACGGATCGGATAACGAGGCATTGACGGTGGAGGAAAGCGGATCTTACAATTATGATATCCTTTTCACCCCCGACAGTCTGTTTACCTCCGAGGAAGGGGATTATGTCAAGACGGACTGCCACGTCAGCTACCGTTTCCATGTTCCGGACAGCTACTTTGTGGATATTGACGGAACCGAGACACCCCTGACCTATAATCCTTATCATACCGACTATGATCTGTACGTCATTTCCTGCATCCGACTGGAGGCAGGACAGACGGTTTCCTACGGGGAGGAAGCCTGCACCATCCGAACCGGGGGATGCTATCGGATCCTGTTTACGCCCGGCGAGCGGGTGGACGGCAAGGATTATGCCTTCGATAAGGACGGAAACTACGGCAGTGGGGATGATTTTACCTGCCATCTCTACCTGGAGGACACCCTTCGCTACTTTGTCGTCTTTGATATTGCCGTCAATCTGACCGCAGATACCGAAATTTCCGGCTCTCCCGCCTATCTTCTGAGCCGCTTTGAGGAAAACATCACCTCCGAGGAGTATCGGACGGAAAAATTCTTCATCGGCGACCGGGATACCGTCCTGCGATACAAAATCTACGAGGAGGGTCTCAGCGGCAGTTTCCGGCTTTTGGATGACGACAACGATGAGGACACCGATGTGTCCAAGTTGACCCTTAGCGATGCCGGATGGTATCGGCTATCCTTCTCACCTCTGGGCGACCGTTTCCTGACCGTCGCTGTGGAGGACAGCGTCAAAATGGGCGGCTACTATGTGGTGGGCGACTTCAACCACTACGGCTTCAATGAGGGCGGCGGTGTGGACATCAGCGGAAAATACCTTTTCTGTGAAATTGAAGAGGACGATCCCGATTACTCCGACGACTACCATGAGGATTATACCCAGTACATCCTCTTCCTGACGGTCAGTGAAGGGGATCTGGAGGAAGGCGATCTGGAATTTTACATAACCGACGGCGAAAGCAAGTACAAGAACAACGGGGAGTATATCCGCCTGAATACGCCGGGCAGATACAAAATTCTCTTCTCCGATGAGCATAACTACGGAAACGGTCGGTACTATCGTTACACCCTGCTGGATGACGACAGCCCCACCCGGGAAATTGAGATCCGCACGGTGGAGGAATACCTGGATTTTGCAAATGAGTGCAACCGTTCTGCTGACTATTCGGTGGGACTGTCGGTCTGGCTGTGCGCTGATCTGGACTTTGACGGGGTGGAATTTGTCCCCGTGGACAGCTTTTCAGGCAAGTTCTACGGTTCGACCCATCGTTTTTCCAATATTACCCTGACCTCCGATCAGGATGACTGCGGCATCTTCGGCAGGGTCAACCGGACGGGATCGGTGGAGCGGCTGAACGTGGTGAATCTGACCCTGAGTGCCTCGGACTGCACCTATGTGGGCGTGGTGGCACGGAACTACGGAACGCTGAAGAAGATCACGGTCAGCGGAAGCGTCTCGGGAAAGCAGACCGTCGGCGGTATCGTGGGTCTCAACGGACAGAGCGAGATTGACGGAGACTCCTCCACTGTGGATTCGGGAGACAATGTCCAAAGGGGCAAGGTCATCGACTGCACAAACACGGCAAAGGTTCAGGGCGAGATCAGCATCGGAGGCATTGCCGGCATGAACGTCGGCGAGATTTCGGGCTGTGAAAACCTCGGCGAGGTTCTGCCTTACTCCGGAAAATCGGGTGCCGATCTGGAAAGCATCGGCGGTATCTGCGGCTATTTGGCGGGACAGATCAGCGACTGTGTCAACAACGCATCGGTCGGCAAGGAGTCGTCCGGCGAATACGTGGGCGGTATCAGCGGGCTTTGCACCGGAGAAATCTATTTCTGCACCAACAACGGTTCTGTCATCGGAAGCCGCTATGTGGGCGGTTTGGCGGGCTACTTCGGGTCCTTCGACAGCTCGGACGATGCCTACACCGGAATCACCATTGACGACATTCTGGCAGCCTATTTTCCCGAGGATGACAGCGAAAGCGAACTTCCCGAGGGAACAGTCAGTGCCCTTGCCTATGGGGTCAATCGGGGATCGGTATCGGCGGGCAGCTATGCCGGCGGTATCGTCGGTTATTCCCGTGTGAACACCCTGACCATCCTCCATTCGGCATCGGTGGGCGATATTGAGACCACTGTGGGCAATTATGCCGGCGGTATCTGCGGATACGCAGACGGAACGGGCATTCAGGGCTGTCTGACGGGCGGTTCGGTGAATGCCCACGGCTCCTATGCGGGCGGTATCTGCGGAATCGGCAGTCGGATTGAGTCCTGCCTGTCGTCGGCAGACGTGTCGGGTTCCGACTATGTGGGCGGTATCGTGGGAAAAGCGGAAACCACCCTGCGCTACTGCTATACCAACAGTCTGATTCGCGGCGACAGCGATGCCCGGTATCTGGGTGCCATTGCCGGATATGCCGATCAGTATAACAGTTCTCTGAACTCCTTCTGCGAACAGGTGCAGGACAACTATTTCATCGCTTCCTCGGTAGGCGGCGTCGCAGGCGTGGACTACGGCAAGGAATTCGACTATGCCGCCTGTCCCATAGAATGCGACAAGCTGGCATACGAGGGCATGCTGTCCCCCTATCTCCATGAAACCTTCAGCCATGACGATTGGGTCGGCGGTGCCGACAGTTCCCACTATCCCGCTCCCTACTATCTGACCGTAGAGGCAGACGACCTTCCCGAGTGCGGGGAGACTGATGAGGTCAAGGCACTTTTTGAAAAGCATCTGCCCGAGTATGCAGAGCTGATTGCCGATACCACTGCCATCACCTATACCCTGACGGTCTGGGAATGGAACAAGGATTTGGGCGATCTCTATGAAGACGGGGAACTGCAGACCGATAATTTCGAGAAAACCACCACCCTGCGACTGCCCGCAGGAGGAAAAATCGAGAACGTTTATCCCACGCTCTCTGAGTATCGGGACGGAAAATACCGCTATGAGTCGGATGATGCCAATTATTATGTCTATCTGGACCTTCCCGAAACCCTGAACGAGAGTCTGGTGGTATATGTCCGCTATCGGGAGATTGCCACCTCGCTGGACGTCGGGGACGGAAGTGTTCTGGTGGAAGGCGAGTTTGTGAAGGGAACTACGGTGGAACTGCTGACCCTCGGCGAGTGCATGACCCTGCGTTTCACGTTGGACGGCGAGGAGATTTTGGTGGGATCGGTGACGGTCAAATTCAAACTCAGCGAACCGGAGTCGGAATCCTTCATCAGTCTGGTAAACGGTGAATCCTACACCCCTGTGGAAAGGGATTTGTCGGGCGAATATCTGCGCTTTGCCTGGTCTGACGGAGTCTATTTTACCCTTCAGACACCGGAAAAGACCGACCTCCCCTCCTGGGCATACCTGCTCATAGGCGGCGGAACAGTGCTGATTCTCTGCGGTGCGGCGACCGGCATCGTGCTGGGCGTCCGGAAGAAGAGAAAAAAGAAGGTAAAGTAAGTCCGGATTGAAAAAATGAAGATGAGAGCCGCACTGCTTTCGGCTCAAACCGAAAAACTTGAGGTGAAATTTCAAGCCTTTACGGAGTTTGACGGCATCAAATGCTGGCATGAGTTGCTGCTCATGACCTTAAAAACCAACAGTTGAATTTCAATGAAAAAAACAGCACCCCTGATCCTTCGGGATCAGGGGTGTCCTTCTCTGTTATGCAGTTTTATCCGGCAAGGGGTTCGCCGTACAGGTTGAAGGCAAGGGTGGCATTTGTGTTGATGCTGTTGCCGCCTGAGCCGTAGAAACGATAACCTTCAGTGGGAACGGTCAGATAGAGCAGGGCAAGGGTGTCCGATGCGGCACCGAAGGCTACGGTGTAGCCCTCGGGAACCTCAATGTCAAGATCGGTGAAGGTGAGCCAGCCGACAGAGCCATCATATTCCGAGGTCAGTGTGTAGGTCGCCAGCGTTTCGGTAATGTTCGGATGACTGTACTTGACGACGGATACCGTGAAGGTGTCCCCCTTCTTGCACCCGTTTACCGGAACCTCAATCTGAGTGATCCGGTGTCCCGCCAACGGAGCGTCCATGAAGACATAGGGCGTGCCCTGCATCCACCAGCCGTTGTAACTGTTCGTCGATGCCATATCGTATACCTCGTCAAGCTCCAGACCGATCAGGTTGACCGATCCTTCGGGCGGGTCAATATCCGGCAGTTCGGCAACCGGTTCGGGGGTTCCTTCGGGGAACTCAAGCTCGTAGGTCCACTCGCCGGACAGCATGGAGGGAATCACCTCGGAAAGACCTTTCGCCATGAGGTAGTAACCCTCTATGTCGGGATGAAGGGCGTCGGGGAAGTGACTGCTGCCCAGATTCACGGCGGTGTACTCGTGCATATTGAAGTAGGTGGTGTCATATCCCGCTTCATTGAGAATCGAGACCAGGGCTGCCTGAAGGTTGCGGACATGGGGGCTTCCCGAGTTTTCGTTTCCGTAGTAGGCGGGACAGCTCATGATGACGTATTTCAGATCGTCGTTGTAGCTTGCCAGTTTGGCGACCAGCTTCAGCGCACTTTCGTTGTAGGACACATCGTCCTCGGCGGTCCAGGTCCGGTCAAAATAGGAATCGTTGGTTCCCAGCATAATCAGGACAAGATCGAAGTATTTGGCATTCTGGATGGCGGCGGTGCATTGATCGGTTCCCCAGTAGGGCTGACTCAGATCGTTTCGCATGGTGCGCCCCGAATTGCCGTAGTTCAGAACCACATAATCCTGCCACAGAATGCGCTGGAGTGCGGCGGGATAGGCATATACGTCCCAAGGGTCGGTGCCGAAGCCTTCGGTGATACTGTCGCCGATACAGCCGACGGTTTTCAGATTGCAGGTCTTGTCAAGCTGGAATCCGTCGGGCAGATCCACGGTGGTATCGGATGCCGACGCACTCTCTATGTATTGCTCCACATAGTCCCAAGCGTGATAGGTGGAACCGAAGGCATACGAGACCTTCTTTCCGTAGCTTCTGCCGGTCATGGAGGTGGCGTCGTAACCGCCGCCGACCACCAGTTTGGTGCCGCTCTGTCTGATCTGGCAGACATAGACGCTCATCTTGTCGTAGACGTCGCTTTCCTCACGGTCGGTGGGTCCCACCAGAATCTCGTAGTCGGAAGCCGCAATTTTGCTGTCCTGCATAACCGTCAGCTTGACTCCGGTCTGAGCCTCAATTCTGTCGGCAATGTCTTCAGCGATCATCTTGAAGAAATTGTAGTCGGTATACATATAGCGGATGACCGAAATTCCGTAAGAACTGTAAGGATGGGTGGCAAAGATGATTTTGTAGTTTTCAAGGTCGTTCCCGTTCAGCGTCAGATTGACGATCTTCGGCTCGTCGGTTGGCTCACTTGACTCGGTATCTGCGGTGGTTGTTCCTGTATCATCGGTGGTCGTCCCGCCTTGACCTCCTGTGCAGGAGGCAAGAGACACAACCATGATAACAAGGAGCAATACGGCAAGAATTCGATGGATCGGTTTCATGGGATTCTCCTTTGCTGTTACAAATTTGTTCGAAAATTTCCGCATTTCGGAAATACTTTTAGTCATTATACACCAAACAAATGACTTTGTCAAGACTCATCAGGAAAACTCCGGAAAATGACGGTTTTTTTCAAAAACAACTTGACAAAAAACGGTCGGAATTTTATAATAAGGATGAATTTGTCGAATGATGAGGTGAATAACCGTGAATCGACTGAAAATAAGCGGGACTACCCTTAAAATCATTGCACTGATCTCCATGACACTGGATCACGTCGGATTGATCCTGCTCAACGACTACCCTCCCTTCCGGATCATCGGACGGCTGGCGTTTCCCATCTTTGCCTATATGATTGCCGAGGGGTGCCGCTATACAAGGCACAAACTGAAGTATTTTCTGAGGATTTTCCTGCTGGGAATCGGATGTCAGATCGTTCTCTGGACAGTGACCGGAAGCCTGCATCAGGGAATACTGCTGACCTTTTCCCTTTCGATTTTGCTGATCTATGCGCTGGATTTCTCGAAAACCCATCCGCAGCGGGCTGCCATGCTGCCTTTACTGGGACTTCTGGCTGTGGTGATCATACTGTGTGAAGTGGTGCCCGTCTTTCTGCCGGACACCGATTACGCCTTTGACTACCGACTGTGCGGGATTTTGCTGCCGGTGATGATCTCCATGTCCGAAAAACGACGGGAACGGCTGATTCTGTGTGCCATGGGACTGACGGTTCTCTGCCTGTACATCGGCGGCAGACAGTGGTGGTCCATGCTTGCCCTGATTCCCCTTGCCCTTTACAGTGGGGAAAAGGGAAAATGTCCTCTGAAATATCTCTTCTATATCTATTATCCTCTTCATATCGCCTTGATTTACGGTATTTCCATGCTGATGGGGTGAGCCTTCACTCAAAGTTATAAGCTTATGAAATATGAGATGAGGGATAAAAAGGGATGAAAAATTTTTTGAAAAAATCCGAAAAAGGGGAAGGAGTTTTTCCTTCCCGGCTGTATAATAGATGAAAGATAACGGTACCAAATCTTTTCAGATCGGAGAAACCCATATGGAAAATGGCGAAAGTAGCTACCGCCGTTTCCTGAACGGAGATGAAACTGCCTTTGACGAGGTCGTGAAGCTCTATCTGGACAGTCTGATCTTTTTCATCAACCGATATGTCGGCGATGTCATGGCGGCAGAAGACCTTGCCGTTGACACCCTGTTGGAGTTGGTGATCCATCCCCACCGATACGATTTCAAGAGATCGCTTAAAACCTATCTCTTCGCAATCGGGAAAAACAAGGCGTTCAACTACCTGAAACGGCATCGGAGGGTGGAATACACCGAAAAATCCGATGATTTTGCCGACCTTGCCTCTCTGGAGGACAGCGTCCTTGCCAATGAGAGGAGCCGTGAGCTGAGCCATGCGCTGGACAAACTGCCCGACGATATGCGCATTTGCCTGCATCTGATCTATTTTGAAGAGCTTTCCTACAAGGATGCGGCGGTCGTGATGAAAAAGAGCGTCAAACAGATAGACAATCTTCTGTATAGGGCGAAGAATCAGCTTCGTCAGATGCTTCCGGGCGATGATTTTCGGGCATAGGAAACGATGAAAGTGGCGGGAGTTTTGTGTCAGGATGTCCGATAGGACCATTTTGGCATCAAAAATTTCCTGCAAACAAGAAGGGAATGGACATAACCATAAAATGAGACGAACGCAGGAGGAAATCTGTGCGGAGATTCGCCGCCGTCGGGATCTGTACAGAGAAAAAAAGCGCAGGCAGAAGCGAATCCTGATGACCACTCTGCCGGTGGTCTGCCTGGCTGTTGTGATGGCAGGGGGACTTTGGAAAATTGCCGCTCCGGGCATACTGTCGGATCATATTGGGGAGTCGACAACCGCCGCTTTCGACGGAGATTGTCAGGCAGCTTCAACGATGAGAACCGCTTCGGAAGTCCCCGATGCAGCACCGTCCCAACCGATTTTGGACGGTACGGATGGCAAACCGTCAGAATCGGGAGGAATCTCCGATTCCGATCCCACAGGGGGTGTGGAGGGGGAAGAAATGACCTTTGAAGAACTGCTGATGCCGTGGGACGGCGTTTCACAGATGTGTCTGACCGATCTTCGCACCGGACGGTCGGCAACCCTCGAAGGAACAGCCTGTCAGGAGCTTTTGGAGGAGATTCTTTATCCCGTTTTGATCCGGTCAACCGATGGGGCATATGATCCGGTGTCCTGTTTTGCAGAGCTGATTCTGACCGTGCCCGATGGCGGGAGTCTGACGGTTTCCTTCTATGAAGACGGCGAACTTACTCTGGACGGAGAAATCTATCAAACCGACAGCGAGGGAATGGCACAGATTACCAAATTGACAGACGCAGTATTCGAACAGAATGACTGAATCCATATGAAAGGTGGAAAAGTCTGTGTCTTGGCAGTTCCCGCAACTGACATTCCGGCAAAGCCGGAACCGGCTCCAAACTTTCGCAATATTTGAAAGGAATGGTCATAACAATGAAACATCAACTGTTGAAAAGCACCGTCAGCACACTTTTGTGCGGCATCCTGCTGTCTGGACTTGTCGCCTGCGATATTCCTGACGAGACTCAGACAACCCAAACCGATCTTCTGATCGGAGCACTGCCTCCGGTCGAGGTCATTCGGGCAAAGAATCTGACCGAAGAGATTCAATCTTATTTGGGTCTGGCACCTTTCGAACCCGGCGAGGAGTTTATCAGCGCACAGGCAAAATTTGCGGTGGAACTGTTTCAAAACAGCTATCAAAGCGGCGAAAATACCCTGATTTCGCCTCTGTCCGCCATGCTGGCTCTTGCCATGACGGCGAACGGGGCGGCAGGCGAGACTCAAAGACAGATGCTGGAAGTTCTCGCCGACGGGATGGATTTGGATCAGCTGAACAACGAACTGTACAATTATCGGGTCTGTCTGCCTGAGAACAATCGGGTCAAGCTGACTCTTGCCGACAGCATCTGGTTTCGGGACAGAGGAGATTTCACGGTGAAGGAAAGATTCCTGTATGATCTGGTGGGCTATTATGGTGCAGAGGCATTTTCCGCTCCCTTTGACGACACGACCCTTGCGGACATCAACCTCTGGATCAGGCAGAATACAGGAGGACTGATAGACCATGCGCTAAGCGAAATCGACCCCGGAGCCATGCTCTATCTGATCAATACCCTGTACTTTGACGCCGAATGGGCGGAGCAATATTCCGAGGGTACCGTTCGTCAGGGAACCTTTACCAATCGGGACGGAAGCCGGGTGACGGCAGATTTCATGCACTCACAGGAGTGGAGCTATCTGTGCGACGGCACCTTTGAGGGATTTTCGAAGAACTATGCCGGCGGTGACTACTCCTTTGTGGCGTTGATTCCTACCGCCGATTCGGGCGTCGATCCGGATACGGCTATCGCCTCTTTGACCGGGGAAAAACTGCAGACCCTTCTGTCCACGGCAAAGGGCGAGAAGGTCATCGCCGCTCTGCCCAAATTCAGCGTGGATTTCTCCACTTTGCTCAACGATGCCCTTATTCAGATGGGAATGACCGACGCTTTTTCCGCGGCAGCCGATTTTACGGGCATTTCGGACATCGAGCTGTTCATCGGTCAGGTCATTCACCAAACCTCCATCACGGTAGCCGAGCAGGGAACCGTGGCGGGAGCGGTTACCATTGTGGAAATGGACGAATGTGCGGATGATCTGGATGTGGTGGTTCACGAGATCACGCTGGATCGCCCGTTTGTCTACCTGATCGTGGACAATCACACCAATCTCCCGATCTTTATGGGCGTTATGAACCAAATGGAAGGATAAAGACCATTCACCCCGGACAGACTATGTCCGGGGTGAATGTTTGTATGCGGTATGAAAATCTTTGTGAACTGATCCGGGGCAGTGCGGGAAGCCGACGGTTCTTCTTTGACCTGTCCGTGGAGGATCAGCTTGCCATGCAGCCCTACGGCGATTTTATCCATACGGCGGAGGATCTGCATCGCTATGCCGATGCGGCAAAGGAGGATCGCCGCCGCAGAAGGCTCTCAGGGTACGGCGACAGCGAAGAGTAAAAAGGTTTCGGTCTGCCGAAGGTGAAAAAGATCGGCAAACGCACACAAAAATGCTCGGCAATGGGAGAAATTCCTTTGTCGGAAAACCGACGAAGGGATTCCTCACTTCAGAAATCCGAACAGTCCTTTTTTCTCATAAGGCTCCTCTGTGATTCCCGTCAGCCGATATCCGGTCTTTTCCAGTACCTGACGAAGTTTTTCCTCATCGACGCTCTGTTCGCACAGGATCACCGTCTCCCCCTTGGTGTGGGACGAGGTGACTTTTTTTACCTTCATCGCATTCCGCACGGCATCGTTGATATGGGATTCGCACATGGGACACATCATCCCGTCGATTTTGAGTACGATTTTTTTCATCGGATTTCACCCTCCATAAGTTAGTTTCTGCTAACCCTTATTTTATCAAATCAAAGGCAGAAAGTCAAGGGGTTTGGGAAAATTTTCTGCCTCAAAAATGCGAAAGGAAAATTCCCGGAAAATTCACGGGGTAACGGCAACCGCAATTTTCACGGTTGCATTGACTTTGAGAATTTCCGATTTTTTACGCTTTTCTCTTGCAATCGGGCAGAGGGTATGATATAATAAAGAAAAAGAAAGACCCATTTTTGCCCTGATGACGCAAAAAAAGCGCACTGATTTTTCACTGCCGTCTGCCCTGCCGAAAAATACTGTGGGGATTTTTGAGGGTAAGTCCGCTATTTTTGAATGGATTCGGAAGTGCAGATCTGGTATAATGAATGAAAAGCCAAAAATCAAGCGAAAGGAATCTGTCTATGAAAAAATCGGCACAATTTCTGTCAGCAATTCTGTCCGGGTTGCTGGCACTCGCTCCCCTTTCGGCATTGGGACCCTTTTCCTTTGCCGTTTCGGGCAGTGAGGACATTCCGGATCAAGTTCTGTTCTCCTCTTCCTTTGAGACTACCGATCCTGCTCCCCGGCAATCGGTATCGGACAACGGCTACTACAACAACGTAGAGGCGTTCGACCTCGTTTCCGGAATTGATGGCGAGTTCACGGATACCGTTTTGATAGACAGCATCGCCGGAAGCACCGATTATAAGAATGAAGAAAGCAAAAGAATGTTGTTCGATATGGCTCTGTCGACCAAATTCCTGACCGAAAAAACGCCTTCGGCGAATAATCCGGTTTGGGTGTCCTTCTCCCTGGAAAGCCCGCAGGTACTGGGTATCTATGCCATCACCTCGGCAAATGACGAGGACAGCAGAGACCCCAAGGCATGGACGCTGTACGGCTCTGTGGACGGTGAGAACTATGTGTCGCTGGACAGCAGGACCGCTCAGAGCTTTTCCGGCAGAGGACTGATGAAGATTTATGAGGTTACCGACAACACCACCGCCTATCAGTACTACAAGCTGGAAATCACCCAGAATAACGGTGCGGGAATGACTCAGCTTGCCGATCTGCGGCTGGGTACCGGCATTCAGAGCGAAAGTGAAACGCAGGATTCGCCCATGACCAGTGAGGTGGGAAACGGTCCCGGCTCCTCCTGGAATAAGTCGGGCGCATTTGACGGTTCCCGGGCACTGGCGGTTTATGGTATGCAGTCGGCGAAAACCGACACCTATGCCCGCAACCTTCTTTACAGCGGACTGAACATCCCTGTCACGGCGCATACGAGTCTTTCCTATGTTCATTTTCCCGCTCTGTGGGACGGCTCGACCTATGATTATGAGTATACCTCCATGCACATGGCATTGGATGTGAAGTTCACCGACGGCAGCTATCTGTCCGAACTTTCTGCTGTCGATCAGAACGGATTCGGCATGGATCCCGTTTCCAAGGGCGAGTCGGACGCCCTGTTCACCATGCAGTGGAACTACATCGAGACCTGCCTCGGCGATGTGGCAGAGGGCAAGACCATCGACAGTCTGTATGTCTACTTCCGCATGGACGAGTCCACCACTGCCGCAAAATTCCTCGCCTACTTTGACGATATTGTCATCGAGGACAAGACTCCCGTTACATACGAGCATCTCTCCGATTATATCGTCACTACCCGTGGCACCAACTGCACCACTTCCTTCTCCAGAGGACTGACGACCCCCTTCTGCACCATGCCGGGCGGCTTCAACTTCTACACCCCCGTTACAGAGGTGGGTTCCAATCAGCCCTATCACTATCAGAACAATACCATCTACCAGTTCTCGGTCTCCCATGTGCCCTCCACCTGGGTAGGCGACTACGGAACCTGGCAGTTTATGGCGAATACTTCGGTGGATCCCGAGACCATGACCGACAGCTCCATATCCTCCTCCAATGTGGGTGCCACCTTCGACCACGAAAATGAGATCGCAAAGGCGCACTATTACAGCGTCACCTTTGATGAAGGCTCCAAGGCATCGGGCGTTCGGGTGGAGATGACCCCCACCGTTCACGGCGTCTACGTGCGCTTCACCTTCCCGGAGGGCAGTGACAACGTCAATGTTATCTTCGACTGCGTGAGAGCAAGCGGCAGTGTGACGATCAACACGGATGGCAGCTTTTCGGCAGTCAGCAAGGACACGGCAAGAGGTTCCGGCAATCTTCAGGTCAGCGGCACCTTCGATCAGACTCCCCTGTCCGTTCAGAAGGCGTCCAACGGAAAGACCGCTATGGTGACCTTCCCCGAAGGAACCACCGAGGTTACCATGAAGTTTGCAACCTCCTTCCTGTCGCAGAGTCAGGCAGCTCATAATCTGGAGCTGGAGATTCCCGACGGCGAGACCTTTGATACCATCTTTGCCAAGGCACAGCAGGCGTGGGACGACATCTGCGGCATCATTGAGATTGAGGGTGCCTCCTACACTCAGATGACCACCTTCTATTCCTGTATGTACCGTCTCTACTCCTATCCCAATCTGTACAGTGAGAATAAGGGAACAAACGAGGAGCCTGAATGGGTTTATGCCAGCCCCTATCACAGCGGCAAGGAAACCGCAGGAAAACTGTATGTGAATAACGGTTTCTGGGACACCTACCGTACCGCATGGGCAGCGTATGCCCTCCTGACGCCCACCCTTGACGGAGAACTGCTGAACGGTCTTCTCACCCATTATGAGGATAACGGATGGATCCCCCGTTGGGTGGCTCCCGGCGGTGCAAACTCCATGCTGGGTACCAGTTCGGATATTATCTTTGCGGACGCTTATGTGAAGGGCATCGAATTCGATGTGGAAACCGCCTTTGAATCCATGCTCCGCAATGCTTCCACCGTGTCCACGGACACCTCCAACGGAGGCAGAGAAGAGAACAATACCGCACCCTTCGTCGGCTATGTTTCCAATGCCGTGGGGTATGGTTTCTCCTGGTCCATGGAGGACTACATTTCCGACTACTGTATCGGCGTCATGGCAGAGATGCTTGGCAAGACTGACGAGGCGCAGTACTACTATAACCGCGCCAGATTCTACACCATTCTCTATAACGAGGATGTTGGTTTCTTCATGGGCATGAACTCCGCCGGAAGCTGGACCTACGGCTCCGATTACAACCCCTCCTGGTGGTGGGGCGACTACACCGAGACCAATGGCTGGACCATGACCTTTGCCCCTGTTTTCGACGGAAACGGACTTGCAAC
This sequence comes from Eubacteriales bacterium, assembly GCA_051868045.1. Classification (GTDB taxonomy): domain Bacteria; phylum Bacillota; class Clostridia; order Oscillospirales; family CAG-272; genus CAKSQF01. The sequence continues at coordinate 2,857 of JBJDZN010000073.1, read as the reverse complement.
GCTCTTCGGCGGCAAGGATGCGCTGGCGGCGAAGCTGGATGCCTATTTCGACAACAGCATCACTTCCATGAAGCAGGTTCAGACCGGTTCCATTCACGAAATGGTAGAGGCAAGAGAGGTGCGTCTGGGACAGTACGGACACTCCAATCAGCCTGCCCATGCCATCCCCTATCTGTATGTCTACGCCGATCAGCCCTATAAGACTCAGGCACTGGTCCGTGACATCCTCAACCGCTTGTATGTAGGCTCCGAGATCGGTCAGGGATACTGCGGTGACGAGGATAACGGCGAAATGTCGGGCTGGTACATTCTGTCCTCTCTTGGCATCTATCCCCAGAATATGGGCAGCGGACAGTACATCATCGGCTCTCCCCTGTTCGATAAGGCTACGGTTCATCTGGAAAACGGCAACGATCTGGTGATCATCGCCGAGAACAACTCCGCCGAGAACGTCTATATTCAGTCTGCCACCCTGAACGGTGAGGCGTTCAACAGCTGTTACATTGATCACAGCACCCTTCTTGAGGGCGGTACCCTGACCTTCGTCATGGGAAGTGAGCCTTCCACCTTCGGCGTGGACAGCGATCCCAAATCGCTGACTGCAGAAGGGGAGTCTCCTGCTCCCATTACCGATCTGGTTATTACCTCCGGCAGAAGCAAAATCTCTATTCTGGATGCAGATTTTGATTCGGAAAAGGCGGCAGTATTCTGCCGGGATATTTCCAACTATCGGAACCTCTTTGATAACGACAGCACCACTACCGCTAAGATGGCGACCGGCGGTACCGTCGTTTGGTCCGCCAAGAGCGGTACCTCCCTCAGCATGATTACCCTGACCTGCGGCGTCAAACGGTTGGGCGCAGCACCGAAGGCGTTCACGCTGGAGGCATCCAATGACGGCGTCAACTGGAAGACGCTGATTGAAAGGACCGATCTGGTCTACAATTGGGATAACTATACCATGCCCTTCGCCGTTCCCGACGATGCGGCAGGCGTCTACCTCTACTATCGTTTGACCTTCCCCTCGGGCGGAACCCTCAGCGAGATCGAATTTCTGGGTGAGAGTGCGGCGGATGCCGAACTGACGCCCATTGAGCAGACGGTCGATCCTGCCAATCCGGAAAATCCCACCGATCAGCCCACGGAACCTGCCGAACCCTCGGAACCTGCCACATCCAATAACGGCAATTCCGCCGTCATGACGATCCTGATCATCGTCGGAGTTGTTGTTCTTGCGGCTGTTGTCGTCGTTATCGTAGTTGTAACGAAAAAGAAAAAGAAACAACCGTAAACCGAAAGGGTAAACAGAAAAATCCTCCATTTTGCCGTATTTTGTGCAAGGTGGAGGATATTTTTGTATGGAATGCGCATGAAAATGCGAGGATTTTGGTGAAAATGCCCATGGTATTTTTGCCAGAAAAGTGGTATAATATAGATAAAGAAATGCGCATCTTTTAGCGATCTGATGGGGAAGATCGGCATTTCTACGGCTTTTCGGGTAAGATGCGAAGGGAGTTGCCATTGTATGAGATTGGAAATCGGCTCGATGCTGGTGTATGGTTCCAGAGGAGTCTGTAAGGTCGAGGACATTAAAAAGGAACGTTTTGTCAAGGAGGAGCGGGAATATTATCTGCTCCGTCCTATGGATGATGTCAAATCGCTGATCTATGTTCCCGTGGACAGCGACAGGCTGGAAAAGCAGGTCCGCAGAGTTCTGACCCCCGGCGAGATTGATGACCTGATTTCCATTATGCCAAGTGAAGCGACTCCGTGGATTGAGGATAACCGGACAAGAGCGGAGTTCTTCAAATCGGTTATGGAAAGCGGAAACCGGGAACAGATGGTTCAGATCATCAAAACCCTGTATCTGCACCGGCAGGAGCTGGCGGCAGTGGGCAAGCGGCTGAATGTCGCCGATGAAACCGTGCTTGGGCGGTTGGAAAAACTGCTGTACGATGAGTTTGCACTGGTGCTGAACATCCGTCCGGAGGAGGTTCTGCCCTTTATTCAGGAAAAACTCAGGGGAGAACAGGAAGAAAACGCCGGATAAATCCCAAAAATATCATCCTGCATCGGAATCTTCGATACAGGATGATTTTTTTGATTTTGCTTATCCCGGCAGGGGTCCTTCCGATAGCGGCATATTACCCCGCCTCGCTTCGGTTCTCCTGACTTCCCAGAAGGTTCAGTGCCTCTTCAACCGATCTGCCGCTAGCAAGAAAGGCATCTGCAACCTGTTTTGCCTGTTCCTGGCGGCGGTTGGACTCGAGAGCGGCATCTGCCTGCTCCTTTGTCTGCTCCAGCAGACAAAGTTCTTTCTTGCAGGAACGAATCTGCTGACGCTTGGATTTGACGTCGCAGGAAAGACTCACAAGCTCCGCATTCAAAGATTCAATCTGATCCTGAACACGGTGGATCTGTTCCTCAATTTCTTCGCCTGTCGCCGTCAAAGGTCCCTTTTTGACCTTGTTTTTACTCCCCTTGGGTCTGCCCATAAATCTTACCACACTTTCTGTTTGCTGTATTTGAATCCGGTTTTTACGGATCCGTTGATTTTTTCGGGAGGTTCCGGAAAAACGGAGCCTCGATGAAAACGCCCTTTTCCGAAAAGGACTCTTTGCATTCATCATAAGCAAATGGTGGTATTTTTATGCAGAACTTCGGGTGTTTTTTCTAATTTTTTTTCGACTTAGCCGCCGCTTTGACGGCTGCCTCGGAAAAATACTGTCGCATCTTCAGAGGCGAGATACCGTAGTATTCGCTGAAGACCCGATAAAAGTTGGATACCGAGGTAAATCCGCTGATATGGGACACCTCCGAAATGGGGATGTTGCTGTTTTGCAGGAGGTTTACCGTT
>JBJDZN010000072.1:0-15296 GCA_051868045.1 Eubacteriales bacterium | reverse complement strand
ACAAACTCGGAGGTTTTCTTTTTCGCTATAACGCGGGATTATTTGGGGGTTACGAGAAAAAAACGTAAGAAATACGCCGGGCAGATGATATTGGTCATTTATGCCTGTCAGGGACTTCGCAGTCCAATCAAAAAGCAACGAACTTGTGCATTTATCATGCGAAGTCCGTTGCTTTTCTTGTTGAAAGGTTCGTTTATCTGTTTTTCGGCTGCGATGCGGGCGGTCTGCCACCCATTGGCGGTCTGTTACCCATGGGAGGTCTGCCGTCCATCGGAGGTCTGTCCCCCATTGGAGGTCTGCCGTCCATGAACCGGTCCTCCGATCCGGAAGAACCGCCGCTGACGAAATTGTCGGTGCGGATGGACTCCTCCTCGGTGGATATGTATCGCTTCGCCTGAGTGGAGAACAGCTCGTAGTATCTGCCGTGCTTCTCCATCAGGGTGTGATGGTCGCCCATCTCGATGATTTTGCCGTATTCCATGACGATGATCTTGTTGGCGGTGGTGGCAGAGGACAGACGGTGGGAGACAAAGACGGTGGTCTTGTCCTCAGACAGCCGATCAAACTGATTGAAGATTTCCTGCTCTGCCATGGGGTCCAGCGATGCTGTGGGTTCGTCCAGAATCAGGATGTCGCTGTCCGAATAGAACGCCCTTGCAATGGACAGCTTCTGCCACTGTCCGATGGACAGCTCGATGCCGTCCTGCTCGAAGATACGCATCAGAGGAGTTTGATAGCCCTTGGGCAGGGTCTCGATGAACACATTGGCGGAGGACTGGGTTGCCGCATACTTGATTTCGTCCTCTTTCATCGTTCGCTCTACCTGACCGAAATGGATGTTTTCGGACACATTCTCCGCATATTTTCCGAAATCCTGGAAGATAATGCCGAAAATCTTGTACAACTCATCGGGATCGTATTCCCGGATGTCTCTGCCATCGAAGTAGATGGTACCTTCGGTGGGATCGTACAGACGGGTCAGCAGCTTGATCAGAGTGGTCTTGCCGGCACCGTTCAGACCGACCAGAACGGCGGTGTCACCGGGTTCCAGAGTCAGATTGATGTCGTCCAGCACCTTGCGGGTAGTGCCGGGATAGATGAAGGAAACGTGGTCGAAACGGATGGTGTGACCCGTGTGCCGCTTGACCTCGGGGCATTTCTCGGGAATCAGGGGAACGATGGTCTTCTTCTCGTTCATGAAGAGAATCATGTTATCGATGAACAGCGTTCCTTCGTAGATGGTGGCGATGGTGGAAATCAGGGTGGAAACACCGCCGGAAATGGAGTTCAGGGCACCGGTGTAAAGCTGATAGTTACCGATTTCCCCGATACCGCCGATCCGGCACTGGTTTGCCACGAACAGGAAGAGCAGACAGTTGACGACGGTGGTAATCAGCGAGATACCGATAGACCAGAAACCCTCCTGGGTGATCAGCTTTTTGATTCCCTTGAAGTAGTTTTTGAAGACTCCGTTATACCGCTCGATGAAGGTGTCGGACAGCCCGAACAGACGGACCTCCTTGGCAAGATCCTTGTTCACCATCAGATCAGAGTAGTAGTTCAGCTGACGGCGGTCCTTGGAGCGGCGGCGCATATACAGGAAGTTTTTGTGACGGAAGCGGAAGGTAATGATTGCCGACGGTGCAGAAAGCAGAATGACGATAATTGCCGCCCACCAAGCAACGGCGCACAGGACCACGATGTAGGAAGCAATGGAGATCAGGGTGGACATGATGCGGAAGGTGGCGTTCAATACGTTGATGGGACGCACGCCTGCCTCACGGTTTGCATTTTCCAGACGTTCGTAGAAGTCGGGCATATCAAAGGAGGCAAGGTCGATGTCCTTCGCCTTCTTCATGATCTTGACCTTGATGTGGTTGGTTACCAGCTCACTGGAAATGTTGGTGATAATGTTGTTGATCTGATTGACCAGACTGTTCAGAAACAGGTATCCGAATTGGAAAAGCAGGGGAACGAGGATGAAGGACATTTCCACCGGCTCGCCACTTTGAGCGAGAGTGACGATTGCAATGGCAATTTTGGTGATCAGATTGGCGGAAATCAGCGATCCGACAACCGGCATCAGACCGTTGAAGACGGTCATGAAGACCATCATGAACAGCAGGGAAGGCTTTGCCTCCCAAACCAGTTTCACAATGTAGAACAGGCGGGAGAAGAAACCGGACAGCAGTTTCTTCAGATAGTCCGGAACTTCCTCAATGCTTTTCGGCTTCGGCAGCTTCAGTTTCTCATTCATTTCACGGTTAGGCGGAGGTCCGAATCCGGGTCCCATTTTGATCAACTCCTCAAAAAAATGTATTTAGTTAGAAAACTAACAAAATTATACCAGATATATATGAACGATTGGTTAATAAACAATGACATTTATGAAAAATATAAGGCATGAAAAGGGGCTGCCGCATCAGCAGAACGCTGATTGCGGCAGCCACCGAAAAGATAAAAGGTATGCGGGGAAAATTTTCGACTATCTCACAGGATGAGTCTGTTCAGGTATTGTCCGAATCCGATAGAAACGGACGGTCTGAAACGACGAAAAACCTCAGATTTCGGTCATTTCACCGATGTCGTTTGCCCGCTGGGTGATCGCCTTCTGGAAATCCACAACGTAGTGGGTGTACTCGCTGTTCATGAAATCCGAGGTGATGATGAAATCGGCAGTTGCACGGTTGTTGGCGATGGGAATGTCGTAGACCTGCGCAATGCGAAGCAGTGCCTTCACGTCGGGATCGTGGGGCTGTGCAGACAGGGGATCGGAGAAGAAGATCACCATGTCGATTCTGCCCTCGACAATGCGGGCACCCACCTGCTGGTCGCCGCCGAGAGGACCGCTGTTGAAGCCACGGACGGGAAGTCCCGTTTTTTCGGAGATGATTCTGGCAGTGGTTCCCGTTCCCACGAGAAAATGACCCTCCAGAATGTGCTTGTTTTTCGCACACCAAGCCACCAGCTCCGGCTTCTTGTGATCGTGGGCAATCAGGGCGATATTCTTTTGCTTCCCAATCACCCGGGGAAGATAATCATTGTTCTCTTCAATCATGATTTTCTGACTCCACCTTTCTTTCCGCTTCCTACGTTTCACCTTATATGCCTATTTTACCATAATGATTTGAAGAAATCAAGGGGAAAACAGAAAATTCTCCCGGATTTGACATGGATTTAAAACAGGCTAATCCGACTCTGTTTCCTCAATCCGCTCATAGAGATAGAAGGTCCAGGACTGTCCCTCCCAAAGTTCATAGGTGCATTCGTCCACCAGACGGTAGCGGTCCGACTGGATCTGATTGCTGCGGGTGACCACAAAATCGCTGACCCCGTTCTCCAGCCATTCATTCTGGGTTTCCATCATTTCCGGCAGATACTCCATGTTCAGAGTGCAGAAGAATCGGCAGGAGGCGAGGAGATTTGAGGTGGTATAGAACCCCCCGTCCAGAAAGCCGTAGTTTAAGAGGGTGGCATTTTCCTTCTGATTGATGATCTCGGCAAAGCGATACTGGGGAAGGGTGTCCTTGTCTGCAAGAAGCAGATTGGTGTTCTGGCTGGTATTCAGACAGTAGAACAGACTCCAGACGACCAGTGCCCCGCTTACCGCTCCAAGGGCGACCGGACCTGCCGTTTTCCCGATTTTCAGGGACAGTTTCCCGTGGGAGAGCATCCGGATTGCCTCAATGGCGGCATAGATCAGCCGGATCAGGCAGATCCAGCCGAAGGGAGCGAAAACGGCGAAAATCAGAGTGTAGTAGGCGTAGGCAGTGCCGTTGATATAGGTGGTCATTGCCAATCCTGCAAAGGGGAGAATCAACTGGAACTTTTCGCCGACTTTCAGGCACAAAAGTCCGAAAAGAAGACCCAGAAGGACGAAAAATCCGTAGCTGTGATTCCATGCCAGCCGTGAGCCGATTTCCTTCCACACGCCGAGAAATTTCACCCAGAAGGGAATGGATTCCCCGTGATAGAGAAAGATGTTGTTGTAGAAATAGACTTCAAACCAGTCGGAAAGGGCACCGTTTACGGCAAAATACAGGAAAAAGGGCAGGGTAATCAGCAAAACGCCCCCGATGATGCCGCCGATCAGTCTCAGAAGCTCCTTCCGTTTTTTGGAGCGGATCAGCAAAGCGGCGGGAACCCAGATCCAGCCCAGATAGAAGCCCAGCATGGAAAATTTGATCCACAGCACCGCACCTGAGGTGACGCCGATGAGGAGGGCATCCTTCCATCCCATGGGTGTCTTTTCTTTCAGGGAACGGAAGGAGACATACAGCCCGTATGCCAGAAGGGGCAGACAAAGCTCTTCTGCGCTGTCCCCCAGCACGAAGCTGCTGGAACTGTAAACTGCTGCCGCCAGAAGGGGCAGGGTGACAAGACAGGCTCTCTTGCAGTAGAGGCGCATGATGCGGTAGGAATAATATAAGAAAAAGGTTCCGGCGATGATTTCCAGAAAAAAGACGCCGAGGAAACTGTCATGGGAAATCAGCCAGCAAAGCCCGTGAAGGAAGTAGAGCAGGACACCCTTTTGCTCGTAGAGGTCCCGGTAGACCACCTGACCGTTGAACATTCCCTTGCCCACGGTGAAGAAGCAGTTGGAATCCACCCAGTCGTTCAGGGGATAGAGAAAGGAGGAGCGGGTGCAGATGACCAGAGTGACAAAGGAGGAAAGCAGACAGAAGAGCAGAACCCACCGCCGCTCCCTTTTACTGCCGGAGTCAGTGGGAGCACCTGTAATAAACAGGCTTTTCAGAATCTTCAAAGAATCAGTTACTGTCGTCTTTGCGGTCGATTGACGGTTCATCTTCAAGATACCTCTCTATGTGATAACGGGGACGTTCCTTGGTTTCCAGATAAATCTTACCGATATATTCGCCCACCACACCGATGGACAGCAGGATCAGACCGCCGATTGCCCAAACCGAGATGATCAGCGAGGGCCAGCCCGAAACGGTCTCGCCCATGAAGAAGCGGATCACCGAATAGATCAGCATGACAAAACTCAGGAAGAAAATCGTGATTCCCAGTCCCGTGATGATGCGGATGGGTTTGATGCTCAGGGAGGTGATGCCGTCGATGGCAAAGGAAAGCATCTTCTTGAAAGGGTATTTGCTCTGTCCCGCAAAGCGTTCGGAACGCTCGTAGTAGACCACATCCGTCTTGTAGCCCAGCATGGGAACGATGCCCCGAAGGAACAGATTGACCTCCTTGTATTCGGCAAGGGACAGAATCGCACGCTTGCTCATCAGACGGTAGTCAGCGTGATTGTAGACCACGTCGGCGCCCATCCCCTTCATGAGACGGTAGAAGGATTGTGCCGTCTGCCGCTTGAAGAAGCTGTCCTTCTGCCGACTGCTGCGCACGCCGTAGACAATGTCACAGCCGTCCTTGTACTTGGCGATCATCTCATCCATGGCACCAATATCGTCCTGAAGATCGGCATCCATGGAAATCACCGCATCGGCAGTCTGTCCGGCGGTAAGCAGTCCCGCCAGAAGGGCGTTCTGATGCCCTCTGTTGCGGCTCAGATTGATGCCGGTGAACAGGGGATTTTCACCATGCAACCGTTCGATGATCTGCCAGGTTTTGTCCTTTGACCCGTCGTTGACGAACAGAATCCGACTTTCCGGCGAGATTATGCCTCCCTCAATCAGGGTTCCGTACTTTTTCAGCAGACGGGAGGAAGTTTCGGGAAGAACTTCTTCCTCATTATAGCAGGGAATGACGGTGAACAGGATCATATCAGAACTCCTTTCCATTCTTTTCGGGATCGGCGGACGCTTGCTTGTCCGTTTTCTTGCGGAAAACGATGAGTTTGCTGAAAACATAGTTGAGAACGACCTCTATGACGCTGCTGATCAGTTTCATCAGCATGTTGTGCCAATGGAGCATATCGACGGTCAGCTTCAGGAATCCGTTGCCTATGAGACCGGTGAAGATTCGGCAGGCAAAAAAGGTCAGCAGTTCGAATAAGGTTTTTTTCTCAGAGGTCTTCTTGCTGTCAAAAACGAACAGCTTGTTGGTCACGAAGGCGAAGAGAACGGCAAGGATCCAGGAGATCCAATAGGAAATGGTGATAGACAATCCGATTTTTTCGGTGCAGATCCAGTAGCTTCCGAGGCTGACAATCGTGGTAAACCCTCCGAAAAACAGATAGAGAATCTGCTCCTTGTATTTTGCGTAGAGTTCTTTCAATTTTTCCATATAAAGTCTGATCCTTTCCTTTGGGGAATCATCATTTTAATACATACAACTTTTATTATACAACATTTTCCTCCATTCGTCAAGATAAAAATGTAAACGATCTGAAAAAAAACACGAAAGAATCGGACTGATTTTTTATAAAATTTCCTGAATTTTCCCTTATCATGCACAATTTTTTCAAAATGCCTTGACAGAGGGAAAAAACTGTGCTATACTGGGGGCACTTACAGAGTAAGGATAACAGCGTAAAGTGCCGCCCGGACGGGGAGTTGACGGGCAGACGAAAACGGAAACCGTTGCGGTTGTTATCCTGCATCCCGCTGTTGCATAAAGGATCATATGCTCTTCCTGTATGTGGCAAATTCTTTGCGGACACTGTAGGAGGAGGTATTTTTATGTTCAAAAAAAGAGACACTGAAACCCTGTTTGTGACTCCCTTTCACAAAGAGTACTGGCGGCTTGCCTCGCTGGAGCTCGGCAATGTGCGGATGCTGGTCATTGCGGCTCTTGTGATTGCCGCCCGAGTCGCTCTGAATCCCCTCGCCATTCCGATTATTCCGAACGTGCTTGAGATCAAGCTCTCCTTTTGGATCAACGCCGCAGGAGCCATGATCTACGGACCGGTGGTGGGGGCTTTGACCGGTGCGGTCAGCGACACATTAAGCTGTATCCTGTTCCCGAGTGGCGTCTATTTCTTCCCGTTTATCTTCGTGGAAATGCTGGGCAGCTTCATGTTCGGATTGATTCTTTACCGTGCCAAGCTGTCCCCGTGGCGGATTATTCTGTCCAGAATCGCCGTGGTCGTCAGCTGCAACTTCATCCTGAATCCGCTGATTATGATTCCGTACTATCAGATCTGTTTCGACAACAAGGCGTATACCCTGTACAGCCTGATGCTGACCGTACTGAAGAATCTGCTCCTTTTCCCCATTGAATCGCTGATTCTGGTGGTCTTCCTGTCTGCGGTTGTTCCGGCACTGAAGCCGCTGAAGCTGGTGGCAAAATCCCAACCCAAACTGTATCTGGAAAAGAAACATTATATTTTGGTTGCTCTGCTCTGTCTTCTCAGCGCAGTCCTGATCTTTTTGATCTGGAAGTTCGATCTGTATGTGATCGCAAGAGACTTTTTGAAGGCATGGCTGCAATAAAGCCCAATCGGCGGGCGTATCGCATTCTTGCGATGCGCCCGTAAATTTTTGTCCGATGCGCCCGGCAAACGAAATTGAACTGTAAATTTTCCCTTAAATCTTCCGAAAATCCCTTGCAAAGTCCTTCGATCTGTGCTATACTTAGGAAAACTATTTCTTTTTGATTTCAACAGATTCAGAAAGGCAGGATATAAACTATGTACCGTTTTCCCATCGGAGCCATGCTGGATTCCTTCCGGCTTCCCACCCCCGACGCCATCAGGATGGCGGCAAAAATCGGAGCCAAGGGGGTTCAGATGTACGCCACTTCAGGGGAACATGCCCCGGAAAATATGACCCCGTCTAAAATCCGCGAGCTTCTTTCCATGATGAACGACTCGGGGCTTACCTTTTCCGCACTCTGCGGCGATCTGGGACAGGGCTTTGCCAATGCCGAAAAGAATCCCGGACTGATTGAAAAATCCAAGCGGATTCTGGAGCTTGCCAAGGAATTGGGAACCGACGTGGTCACCACCCATATCGGCGTGGTCCCCACCGACAAGAATCATCCCCGCTATGCCGTGATGCAGGAAGCCTGCCATACTCTCGCCGAGTATGCAGACTCCATGGACGCCCATTTTGCCATTGAAACCGGTCCTGAGACGGCGAAAACCCTGAAGGGATTCCTTGATACCCTGGGTTCCCGAGGCGTTGCGGTCAATCTGGATCCCGCCAATCTGGTGATGGTCACCGGAGACGATCCCGTTCAGGCGGTTTACACCCTGAAGGACTATATCGTTCACACCCACGCCAAGGACGGTGTCCGCCTCTTTGAGAAGGATCCCGAAATGATCTACGGCGTCAAGATGGACGCCCTCGCCCATTTGGGAAGGGCTTTCGAGGAACTGCCTCTGGGCAAGGGCGGCGTGGATTTCCCCGCCTATCTTGCCGCCCTTGATGATATCGGCTATCGGGGATTTCTCACCATCGAACGGGAATGCGGCGACCACCCCGAGGTGGATATTGCCGCAGCCGTAGAATATCTGAAATCCATTATTGGCTGACCCTTGGTCACAGAAAGGAAAAGCGCATGAAATACCGTCATTTTTCCGCATGTCTGGCATCCCTACTGGTGTTCGGATCGCTGTCGGCGTATGCTTCGCCGGTCTTTGTCGGAGCAGTGAGTACCACTGCCCCTGCCGATGCCATTACGGTACCGTTTCCCGATGTGGACCTTCCCGAAGAGGAGTCCGCAGCCGACGAGCCTGAAGTCCTTTCCGATCGCTTTCTGAGCTTTCCCCAGTCCTATCAGAAACTGCTGAAAAGCGGCAGCCGCAACTTCAGCCCCGAGAGACTGTACGAAAATTTTGACACGGTATATGCCACGCTGTGCGAGGCATGGAACCACGGCGTCTTCAAGGATGTGGAATATAAGGTGGATGCCGAAAGCGAAGGCGTTGCCGATACCAGAGGAACCACCAGCGAATACCGGTCGTTGGTCACGATGTATTCCCGGTACTATGCCTCCCAGAACTACATGGAGGTTGACTCCATCACCCATGAACTGACCCATGTCTGCCAGATTGGCTATAATACCGGTTACGGCGGAGAAGATACCGATGATAACGGAAGCTGGATTGTGGAAGGCATGACCGATTACAGCCGCTATGTCTACGGACAGTTTCCCGCAGGCTTTGCTCTGCCTGCCTATTCGGCGAGTCAGTCCTATACCGATTCCTATCGTGTGACGGCGCGCTTCTTTGTCTGGGTGGAGGAGAATATCTGCCCGACCCTGACCGAACAGCTCAACGAGGCTTTGCGGACCGAACGGTACAGCAGCGAATTTTTCCTGCGGATCACGGGCTACACCTTGAGAGAACTTTGGGAAATGTATGCTGCCGATAACGGTCGGATTACCAATGCAAACGGGCAGAAGACCTCCGGTGCCGTTACCCGGCAGAACTGATCCCGTAAAAACTCGTTTACGTCTCTGTTAAACCGATTTAACGGCTTGCGGAGCATAAAAATATTATCCAGGAAAGGATATGAAATTGACATGACGCTTGCAGAAGAATATCTGATTGCTTTTGAGGGATCTGAAAAACTGGACGAAAATCTGGTTAAAATGATCGTGGAGGCATTCAACAAGAATTATAAGGAAATCTGTGACTTCTTCAACTATGGGGAACTCCGCAAGGTAACCTATGTGGTGGATCCCGAATACAACGGCGTTGCCGCTACCTATACCGAGATTCCCAAGGTTGTGATGAATCCCGGCTACTATCAGAAGTTCACAAAGGATGCCGACAGTCTGACCCATGAACTGGTTCATGTGGCGCAGAACTATTGGCATAAGCCCAAGAATGACGATAAGCCCCATAAAAAGTGGGATGAGCTGACCGAGGAAGAGAAGGCAGAGCGCAAACGGAACCGTGAACTGCATATGCCCGGCTGGCTGACCGAGGGTCTTGCCGACTACGGAAGAGATCGCTTCGGCGTCTTCAACGAAGAGGCGGGCTGGAAACTGCCTTCCTATAAGGAAGGGCAGAACTACACCGATGCCTACCGGGTTACTGCCGCTTTTCTGAAGTGGGCAGAGCAGAACGGCACGCCGAATCTCTGCTATGATCTCAACGACAGACTGAAAAAGGGAACCTATTCCACCGATACCACCTGGAAGGAACTGACCGGATATACCGTGGACGAACTCTGGGATCGGTATGCAAAGGCAAATCGCTGACTTTTCGTCGGCTGAAATCAACCAATAAATAAAACAGGGATGGTGCCGGACAAAATCCTGGGGTGCCATCCCTGATGATCGGTTAAATGGAGCGAACAAATCGGTATGCACATTCATACGCTATTCTCACGGTTTTGTGACACCGTGAAGGGAGTCTTCCGCCATGCAGTGGGTTTTGTCAAGGGAATTTTGCTGTTAAGGGATAAACAGGGGGATTATAAACTGCCGGGATCCGTCCGTTTTTGCATTTTTTGGTCCCTTTTGCTGACCTTTATCATCGAATGTCTCTCCCGTCACTCATTTCTGAAGGGCGCATCCTTTGCGCTGATCTCTTTCTATGTCTTTGCCTTTAATGCCCTGATCCTTTTTATCACCTTTCTGCCTGCCTTTTTTCTCAAACGGAAGATTTTTTACGAGACCACGGTCACTGCCCTTTGGCTGGGCATGGGAATCACCAACTGCGTCGTGACCTGTTTCCGTGTCACCCCCTTTTCCCTGATTGATCTGCTCAATCTTCCCAGCGTTCTTCCGATTATCGGAATCTATCTGGGAGTTTTACAGATTGTTCTGATTGTTCTGGCAATTCTTGCCGCTCTGGCGGGTCTGATCTTTCTCTTTATCAAGGCTCCCAAGGGCGGACGGAATCTGAAAAAGGGAATTTTGACCTCACTGGTGGCGATTCTTCTGCTTCCCGCTTCTCTGGCATTCGGATATGCCACGGGTATGCTGTCCGATGCCTTTACCAGCCTGACGGAGGCATACGATCGCTACGGCTTCCCCTATTGCTTTGCCGTCAGCGTCGTGGACAGGGGCATCTCGAAGCCCAACGGGTACAGCAACAGCCGGATGGACGAGATCATCGCCTCCATCGGACAGTGCCCAAATGATCCCCCTGAAAACTGTCCCAATGTGGTTTTCGTTCAGTTGGAGTCCTTTTTCAATGTGTTGGATCTGTCCAATATCCGTTTTTCAGAGAATCCCATCCCTTATTTTACCGAACTGTCCGAAGAGGGCATCAGCGGATATGTGGAGGTTCCCGTCATCGGTGCGGGAACGGTCAATACCGAGTTTGAGGTGCTGACAGGCATGAGCCTTGACTATTTCGGCACCGGCGAATATCCCTATAAAACGGCACTGATGAGCAGTACCTGCGAATCGGTTGCCTACAATCTTATGGAGCTGGGCTATTCGACCCATGCCATCCATAACTATCAAGGAACCTTTTATCAGCGAAACCGGGTCTATAAAAATCTGGGCTTTGAGACCTTCACCTCTCTGGAATATATGCAGAACGTGGAGTATAACATCAGTGGAGTCTGGCCTATGGACAGCGTTCTGACCCATGAGATCGTCAAGGCTCTGGACAGTACGGATTGCCCCGATTTCGTCATGGCGGTATCGGTGCAGGGACACGGCAAATATCCGCCCAATGATCTGCCCGAGGATTACGAACCGAAGATCATTGCGGAATTCCTTGACGGAACCATTGAGGGCGGTCTTTCCGACATCAATGCTTTTGTCTACTATGTAAATCAGCTGTACGAAATGGATCAGTTTGTGAAAGAACTGGTTGAAACCATCCGGGACTATCCCGAGGATACGGTGCTGGTATTCTACGGGGATCATCTGCCCAGCCTGTCCTTTTCGGAAAACGATCTGAGAAACGGTTCGATCTATCAGACCCCTTATGTAGTGGTCTCCAATTTCGGACTGGAGGAGCGTCTGGATACCCTTGGCACATTGGAATCCTATCAGCTTGCGGCAAAGGTGCTGGATCTGATTGACATTCACAACGGCAATCTGACCAAGCTTCATCAGTATTATTCGGATTCCGAGAACTATCAGCTCTGGCTGGAGGATCTGGAATACGATATGCTGGGCAATAATTCTCCCCACTATCTCTACGGAGGAAATGCCGGATATTACCCACAGATGACCGACATGCAGATGGGGACTATGCCCATCACAGTGGAAAGGTATGAGGCAGTGGACGGAAAACTGATGGTGTACGGTGAAAATTTCACCAAATGGAGTCGGATTGTCGTGGACGGCAAACTGCAGGAGACCGAGTACGTCAGCGGGAATCTTCTGGTTCTCAACGGTGTGCCAAACGGTCTGCTGACTCTGTCGGTCGCTCAGGTTGGCGACGGGGGAGGCGGAATTCTGAGCCAAAGCGATGAAGTTGTCTATTCAGGTCCCGAAACGGGAGTCGAGACGCCGTGAATTCCTTGAAAGGATGCTTACAGAGACGCTTACAGAAAGGAAGAACTTTGTATGATCACCTATGAACAAATCCGTGAAGACCCTGCCATTCGGGTGTATATCACCCGTGCCGATGAGTCCCTGTCCGCCATGGGCTATACCGAGCATAGTTTTGCCCATGTGAGTCGGGTTGCCGAGGTTGCGGGCGATCTTCTTGCCACGCTGGGCTACTCCGAACACGATCGGGAGCTGGCTAAGATCGCAGGTTATCTGCACGACATCGGCAATCTGGTCAACCGGACGGATCACTCCCAAAGTGGTGCCATCATGGCATTCCGGATACTCGATAAGATGGGAATGGACACCGAAGACATCGCCACTATTGTCACGGCTATCGGCAACCACGATGAGGGAACGGGCGTTCCTGTCAATGCCCTGTCTGCGGCACTGATTCTTGCCGATAAATCGGATGTTCGCCGAAGCCGCGTCCGCAATCCCGATAAAACCACCTTCGATATTCACGATAGGGTGAACTATTCGGTGCAGTCCTCCAAGCTGACGGTGTCCGACGATAAAACGTCAGTGACGCTGGAGCTTGCCGTCGATACCCGCTATGGCTCGGTCATGGACTATTTTGAAATCTTTCTCGGACGTATGATCCTCTGCCGAAAGGCGGCGGAGCGGCTGGGACTTGCCTTCAAGCTGGTCATCAACGGTCAGTCGCTGATCTGAGGGAAGAAAAACAAAAAAGATATAAAGCAAACAACCTTGCTGTCATTTGCGACGGCAAGGTTGTTTGCTTTATGCGCTGATCGGTTGCCTCAGGACTCCAACTGCTTGGATAAGAATCCGGCGGCAGTCTGAATCAGTTTGATTTCGGTTTCGGAGGCGGTGTTTTCGGTGTCGGTCAGGGAAGCGACGCATCCGATGACGTCTCCCTCGGTGAGAATGGGCATCAGACAGGAAATCTGCCAGCGATTCACATTGTCCACTACGCCATAGTAAGGCTCGCCCGACTTGTGGGCGTAGAGGGTGCGCCCCTCGATCAGCTTCTCCACCTCGGTGGAAAGGGTTTTCTCCATGAAATCCTTCTTGGGAACCCCTGCACAGGCGATAATCTCGTCACGGTCGCAGATCACGACCGCCATTTCGCAGGTTTTGTAAAGGGTTTCGGCATACTGACCGGCAAAGGAGGTCAGCTCCCCTACGGGCGAGTACTTCTTGAAGATCACTTCGCCCTCGCGGTCGGTGAAGATTTCCAGAGGATCCCCCTCTCGGATCCGCATGGTGCGGCGGATCTCCTTTGGAATGACAACTCTGCCAAGATCATCTATTCTACGGACAATTCCGGTTGCTTTCATCTGTAAACTCTCCTTGTTTTTCAGTCATACAGGGATAAATCATGCAAAACATGGTTTATTGCGAGTCTAGTGTTTGTCAGATTGCGGGAGATTATGCAAGGATTGAATGTTTTTTTCCAAAGGAGAGGGGACGAAAGCCGGAAATTGCTGTTGAGGTGCAGACCGTCCGATCGTATTTGACAAAAGAATCAACTGCCGGCAGGGCAGAAAAGACCGTCATTTTGACGCCGGATAACGCTCTTTTGTATCGGTTTCACCCGTAATATAGTCCAGACTGACGCCGTAGAAACGGGCAAGGACGATCAGATGTCTGACCGGCATCTCGTTGATGCCCTGCTCATAGCGGGAATAAACCTGTTGCGTGGTCTGAAGCAGATTTGCTATATCAGACTGTTTGAGATCATGATCTTCTCGCAGATCACGAATGCGTTCTGTATATCTTTTCATTCCTACCTCCCCATGTCTTTGACTTCGTCAGAATAATGTGCAAAAAGTTTACCATAAATTCGCTTATAGGTCTTGACAATACACCAGATTTGGTGTATAATATCAACAAAAGGTTCAAATGGTTGCAATACAGACCAAAATCACCGATATATTCGGATATTTTTTGCTTGTATGTTTTGTTCCCGAAGACGGGCGGAGAGTAAGTTACATGTTCGAATACGTTTGGAAGTATCATCTTTCTCGAAAGAACTGGATGCTCAAAACATATTAAATTCAAGTTGAATACTGGATTTTTTGTTTGCATTCAAGAACGAATGTAATACTCAAAAAAAACAATCGTTCAATTTTGCCAATGAAGAGGAAATTTAAGAGTTACCAAAGATGTTATTTAACGCCAGATTAAAGGATGGTTGATAATGAATTGTTATCAATTAATCTATAAAGATGGTATGGATTTGTTGAAATAAAGTCATAAACAAATTAATACAATTGATGCATAAGTGCAATTAAAAATACTGTTATTTTCAGCATTTATTAATACATATAGGAAATTAATACTCGCTTATATTTTTGATATATCTGAATATTTTGGCTTTTCCTCAATTAAGACTTGATACAGATAAGGAAATTGAAAATGGAATCTGCTACGATCGAACACAATCGAGAATCTTTGAAAAATAACAAAGAAGTTGTTCAGCAAACTATTATCGAAAACAATCGAATTTTTGATGTCGCTTCGCCCTTAGTCTCTTTTAATAAAAAATATTTATTTATAAAGAGATGTTTTGATGTTTTTGCAGTTTTGATTGCCGGAATTCTTTTGATTATTCCTATGTTAATTATTGCATTGTTGATACATCTTGATTCTCCCGGGACTATACTTTTTAGGCAGGAAAGGCTTGGAAAGGACGGAAAACCATTTACTATTTTGAAATTTCGCTCTATGCGAATGGACGCAGAAGTAGACGGACCGCAATGGGCAGATAAAAATGATTTTCGATGCACAAAAATAGGATTATTTATTCGAAAAACGCGATTGGATGAACTTCCTCAATTATGGAATATTTTGAAAGGCGATATGAGTTTAGTTGGTCCTCGTCCTGAACGAGCTTGCTTCTATGATGAATTTGAAACCTATATTCACGGATTTAGAAATCGATTGGTAGTGAAGCCGGGGCTGACGGGTTTGGCACAAGTTAATGGTGGGTATGA
>JBJDZN010000071.1:35897-57543 GCA_051868045.1 Eubacteriales bacterium | reverse complement strand
CCCGTAGAGATGGATTGCCGTTCCGTCCTCGTGGGTAAAGACGGCGTCCAACTCCACCTCCTTGTAGGGGTTGTCGTACTCCTTTTCACTTTTCAGGATAATGTCGGTTCGTTTCCAAATTTCCACTTTCTCATAGTCCTCCAAACTTTCTGCCGCAGCTTCCGCAATCGAGGGCAGATAGGCAATACCCAGACACAGGGTGAGCAAAAACGACAGGATTCTGATGTATATTTTCTTCATACGGATTTTTCCTTTTCACAAATATTGATCAAGTTGTGGATATCTTCATTCTATCATGCCCAACAGCAATTGAAAAGTGAGAATTTGACAAATGATCTGGATTTTTTGACCGCAGACTGCGGCAGTCGGTGGAATCGGCGGGAAAAGAAAAATTGCTGACCCATCATCCAAAAACAGAAATATGCCGGGGATTCAATCCGCCGGAATGAAGCAAGTATTGCAACAGCGAGTATTGCAATAAAGTGAGCGTTCGAAAACAAAATTCCCGACAGAACTCTGAACAAAGTCCTGTCGGGAAAGATTTATATTTTGAATTCTTATTTTTCTTCCGCAACAACCTTCTCCCGGATGTGTTCCAGAGCATCTTCGAATAGATCCTCATCCAGAAGGGCATCCCGATCAACACCGAAAGCATCGGCAAGCTTCAAGAACATCTTGTAGCTGGGTTTGCGTCTGCCATGCTCCAGATGACGGATGTGCATTTCCGAGCATTCAACCAGATCGCTGAGATGCATCATATTCCATCCGTAAGCAAGACGGAACGCTTTGACATGGTCAGGGAAGGATGCACACTCTGCAATCCGTTTCCGGTAGGACTCTTCGTCGGGATCCGGATGACCGTAGGGGTCCTCCGGCTTGATCAGATTCTCCCAGCCGCGCTGTAATTTTTCGATTTCCTCATACGAAAGATAAGGACCCTTGTCCGGGCGAGTGTTGCTCATAATGCTCCTCCGAATATTGATAATGGAAAGATACGCCAAAAAAAGACCTGATTGGCAGAAGCCATTTCACCTCGCCGGCTGATGACGGTTTTCTCAGGTACGGCAAAGTAGTTGTCAGAGCAATGTTCTTTAAATAAATCAGGTACATGAACGGAAGACCGATCATGTACCTGATGGCGGAGAGAATGAGATTCGAACTCATGAACCATTTTGGTGGTTACACGATTTCCAGTCGTGCGCCTTAGACCAGCTCGGCCATCTCTCCGTGTGCCGATTGCTCAACGGTCAATATTATAGCACGTTCTTTTTGATTTGTCAAGAGCTTTTTGCAATTTTTTTGAATTTTTTTGCCATCCTGCCGACACTGCCGCAGGCTGAGACCGCATTGCGGTGAATATAAGAAAATGAAAAAATAAATTTGATTTTTTACCTGAAATGGCAAGGAATTTGCCCGATTTGAGCGAATAATGTATGAAGGACAAATTACCTTGACACTTACATGGAGGACACCATGAATAACGGTGCAGCCAGTTACCGGATTCCTGTCCTGAAATACTGCCCCGTAGCCGATACCGAGGCTTTGCTGAACGATTTTCGGGAGATGCTGGAGAACGGTTATCCCGTCACCGGTCCGAATCCTCTCATGAGCAGGCACCGGTGGATAACCTTTGAGCCGGAGCTGTCAGACGGAACCTCCTATAACGGTCTGTTCATTCTTGACCCATTGTGACAGGGCAGTGCGACGGAAATCGGTTGTGTTGACGAAATTCAAATCCCGCACTGACGTTCGTCCGTCGGCAGGGCGGATCGGGTGAAGATCAGGGGGAACTCTTCCGACAGCAGACGCCGTTGAAATCGGATTTTTCCACTTTATTTGCCCCGCATTCGGATGGCAACTGAGTGCGGGGCTTTTTCTTGTGGGATTTGTCGGAAAAGACTCTGCAAAAACGGCAAAATTCTATTTCCGTGCGTCTTGACAACGGCATCCGACTGTGATAAAATAGAGCCATCTAAAGTCGGACACAAAAGTCGGATAGGAAGGGAAAGCAACCAAAATGGAAACGAAAATTCAAATGAAAACCCCCCTTGTGGAAATGGACGGAGACGAGATGACCCGTGTCATCTGGAAGATGATCAAGGACATTCTGATTCTGCCCTATGTGGATCTGAAAACCGAGTACTACGATCTGGGTCTTGAAAACCGAAACGCAACCGCCGATCAGGTGACGGTGGACAGTGCCAACGCCACGAAGAAATACGGCGTCGCTGTCAAGTGCGCAACCATTACCCCCAATGCCGCCCGGGTCAGCGAATACAATCTCACGGAGATGTGGAAGTCCCCCAACGGAACCATCCGTGCCATGCTGGACGGAACGGTTTTCCGTGCGCCCATTCTGGTCAAGGGAATCACCCCCTATATTCCCACCTGGACCAAGCCCATCACCATCGCCCGTCATGCCTACGGTGATATATACAAGAATACCGAGATGCAGGTACCCGCCGGCTCCAAATGTGAGCTTGTCTGCACCGATAAGGACGGAAATGAAACCCGTTCCCTGATTCATCAGTTCGGGGAATCCTCCGGCATTATTCAGGGCGTACACAACGTGGATGCCTCCATTGCCAGCTTCGCCAGATGCTGTTTCCAGTATGCGCTGGACACCAAGCAGGATGTCTGGTTCGCCACCAAGGACACCATTTCCAAGAAGTACGATCACCGATTCAAGGATATTTTCGCCGAAATCTTCGAGACCGAGTATAAGACCCGCTTTGAAGAGGCGGGAATCACCTATTTCTATACCCTGATCGACGATGCCGTTGCCCGTGTCATCCGCTCCGAGGGCGGATATATCTGGGCGTGCAAGAACTACGACGGCGATGTTATGTCCGATATGGTTGCCACTGCCTACGGTTCCCTCGCCATGATGACCTCTGTACTGGTTTCCCCCGACGGAAAGTACGAGTATGAGGCTGCCCACGGAACGGTTCAGCGTCACTACTATAAATATTTGGAAGGGAAGACGACCTCCACAAACAGCGTGGCGACCATCTTCGCATGGACGGGAGCACTGCGCAAGCGTGGCGAGCTGGACGGACTGACCGAGCTTTCCGCTTTCGCCGATAAACTGGAAAAGGCGACGATTGACACCATTGAAAGCGGTATTATGACCGGTGATCTGGCGGCAATGTCCTCCCTGCCGAACATTACCAAAGTGGATACCGAGGGATTCCTCCGTGCGGTGAACGAAACCCTCCGAAACCTGCTGTGAGAAGCACGAAAAGGCGGATTCTTTCCCTCCTGACCGCCCTTCTGATCGTCATCCCCATCTTTTCCGGATGTTCGGAGACTGAGTCTGAGCATCTCCCGGAAACGGTGGATGATGTCAAGGTGGGAATTCTGGCGGCGGGAATGACCCTGTCCTATCTGGATGATCAGGATCTGCTTGACGAGATGGTGGCGGCATTTTCCTTTGAGTGCGAGGGCAGTATGACCTGCTATCTGACCGGAAAGGACGCAGAAACCGAAGAGGAACTTCTTTGGGTGTTGTGTTTCGAAAAGGAGTCGGATGCCGTGAAGACCGAACGGATTATGGAAGGAACCCTGACCGAAATCAATAGCAGCGGCAGGTCGGGATGCCTGTATTGGTACGGCAGAAAGCAGGCAGTCAGCGACTTTCTCAAAGCCTGTCCCTGAAAAAATCAGGAATTTTCCCAAAACCTCTTGACAAAATCGTTTTTTTGTTGCATAATAAGAGTTGAACAATATTGTTCCGCCGAAGGACAAGACGATCCGGGACCGCATCCACAGAGAGTGACCGATTGCTGAGAGGTCATGATGCAAACGGAAACGCTACCACCGTCGGTGAAAACCGAATAGCGGAAAATAAGCGAAAATTTCGGGTGGAACCGTGCAATTTTAACCATTTGCACCCCGACACAGTCCTGTGTCGGGGTGTTATTTTAATGAAAAAGGAAAGGAAGAAAACGATTATGAAACTGTTTGTAAATGACATTTCGGTGGAGTCGGATGCGATTGTCACCGTGTATGATGCCATCAAGGAGGCGGGACTGATGACCCGCGAGGTTCTTGCCGCCGCCGATGGGGAAAAGACGCTGGAACTGACCGCTCCCGCAGAAGAAGGAACACGCCTTGCTCCCCTGACCTTTGCTGATGAAGCAGGAAAGAAGGTTTTCTGGCATACCGCTTCCCATATTCTGGCGCAGGCCGTCAAGCGTCTCTATCCCGACGCCAAGCTGACCATCGGACCCGCCGTGGACGACGGATTCTATTACGATATCGACAGCACCGTTACCTTCACGCCTGAGATTCTGACCAAGCTCGAGGGTGAGATGAAGAAGATCGTTAAGGAAAACCTCCGTATCGAGCGGTTCCTTCTGCCTCGGGATCAGGCAATCGCTCTGATGGAGGAAAAAGACGAGCCTTATAAGGTTCTGCTGATCGGCAGAGTTCCCGAGGGCGAGGACATTTCCTTCTACCGTCAGGGTGAATTCACCGATTTGTGCGCCGGACCCCATCTGTTCTCTACCGGTGCGGTCAAGGCGATCAAGCTGACCCAGTGCACAGGTGCTTACTGGGAGGGCAACAGCTCCAATAAACAGCTTCAGAGAATTTACGGAACCGCATTCCCCACCAAGGATGAACTGAATGCCTTCCTTGCCGCTCAGGAGGAGGCAAGAAAGCGGGATCATAACAAGCTGGGAAGGGAACTGAAATTCTTCACCACCGTTGATATGATCGGACAGGGACTTCCCATTCTGCTGCCCAAGGGTGCCAGAGTCATCCAGCTGCTCCAGAGATTCGTGGAGGATGAGGAGCAAAAGCGTGGCTGGCTTCTGACCAAGACTCCCTATATGGCAAAATCCGATCTGTATAAGGTATCGGGACACTGGGACCATTATCTGGACGGAATGTTCCTGCTGGGCGACCCCAATGATAAGGAGTGTTACGCTCTGCGCCCCATGACCTGCCCCTTCCAGTATCAGGCCTATCTGTCCGAGAGCCGATCCTACCGTGATCTGCCTCTGCGCTATAATGAAACCTCCACCCTTTTCCGCAACGAGGATTCGGGTGAGATGCACGGACTGATTCGTGTTCGTCAGTTCACCATCTCCGAGGGACATCTGATGTGTACCCCCGAACAGTTGGAGGATGAGTTCAGAAAGTGTCTGGAACTTTGCGTCTTCATGCTGAAGACGCTGGGACTCTATGATGATGTGTCCTACCGCTTCTCCCAGTGGGATCCCAACGACCGTGCAAAATATATCGGTACCCCTGCGGATTGGGACGAGGCGCAGGGCATCATGAAGCGGATTCTCGATCATCTGGAAATTCCTTATAAGATCGGAATCGGCGAGGCTGCCTTCTACGGTCCTAAGCTGGATATTCAGATCAAGAATGTCTTCGGCAAGGAGGATACGCTGATTACCATTCAGATCGACCAGTTCCTGGCGGAGAAGTTCGGCATGGTCTACAACGATCGGGACGATGTGAAGAAGCATCCCTATATCATTCACCGGACCTCCATCGGCTGCTACGAGAGAACGCTGGCACTGCTGATCGAAAAGTATGCGGGCGCATTCCCACTGTGGCTGTCGCCTACCCAGATTATGGTTCTGCCCATCGGGTACGAACAGCATGAGTACGCCGAGGCTCTCCGTCAGAAAATCATTGACGCAGGAATTATCCGCACCGAAATCGACGAGCGCAACGAAAAGATCGGTTATAAGATCCGCTCCGCTCAGATGGAGAAAATCCCGTATATGCTGGTCATCGGAGCAAACGAGGTTGAAAGCGGTACGGTGACTGTCCGCAACAGAAAGGGTCAGTCCACTTCAATGAGCGTGGATGAGTTCATTCAGAAGGCTCTGCTGGAGCAGTCCTCCAAATCGCTGGAATTGACAATGTAAAATCCGGAATGTCCGCATCAGAATTGTGCATTATGCACAATTCTGATGCGAATTTTTGCTATAATGTAAACAAAAATACAAGGCTTGCGAAATTTTTGAAAAAAATCTATTGACTTTTTTAAAAAATCAATTATAATTAGGGTGTAACGGAAATAAATTCTAAATATCCGTCAATTACCAGAAAGGAAGAAAGAATGATGAAAAAACTATTAGCAACTCTGTTAACGGCAGCTCTTTGTGCTGCAATGATCCCCATGGCTGTTTCTGCTGACGGTTATACTCGCGGCGAGTGGACGAAAGAC
This sequence comes from Eubacteriales bacterium, assembly GCA_051868045.1. Classification (GTDB taxonomy): domain Bacteria; phylum Bacillota; class Clostridia; order Oscillospirales; family CAG-272; genus CAKSQF01. The sequence goes on along the minus strand of JBJDZN010000071.1, from coordinate 51,350 downwards.
GGAAACAACTATACATCCCCCAACACCGATGTCGGCAACAGCTTTGTTGTACAGCAGCTTGGTGAAAGCGATAAGGTAACCCTTACTGCAACCGTTGAGATCGGCAAGGAGCAAGGTTTCATGTTTGCAATGAAGGATGAAAACGACGACGGCTTGATCGACGAGGCAGGCGACCAGTATTATCTGATTGATGTACAGGCAAGCGGCGTTATCGGTATCGAGCGCAATGACTGCAACTGGGCAGGCGGCTGGGCTGCAACCTCTCCTGCAATCAGCGGAACAGTTACCCTGACGGTTACCTATGACAACGGTGCCATCTCTGTTTCCGACGGCGATAATGTCCTCGTTTCCTATAACGATCCTGATCCTTTTACCGGTACCGCATACGGTCTGTGTGCAAAGAGATGCGAGGCAACCTTTACTAACGTAACCTTTGAGAATACCGCAGGTAAGATCGAAGTTGCCAAGATCGGCGAAGGCTCCATCACCGTTGGTGAAAATGGCGGTAACTGGATAGTAGACGGTGCCAACTATACCGCTCAGGAAAGAGTATCTTGGCCTAACTTCAGTGTATACGGTCTCGGAAATGCCGATGAAAAGGTTACTCTGACTGCTACCTTGACGGTTTCTGCAAAGGGCGATGAGGCAACAAACAACGGTGCCGATGCCGGATTCCTGTTCGCAGTTGCCGATGTCAATGACAACAAGTCTATTGAAGAGGGAGCTGATTACTACTATCTGGTAGAGATCGCTTGCTCCGAAGATGCAGCATTTATCGGTATTTCCCGTAACGCTGCAACTTGGGGCGGCTGGGCTGCTCAGAAGCTCGATACCGGTTATGAAAAGGGCGAAAAGGTTACCTTCTCCGCAACCTATGATCCTGCTACCGCAACCATCATCGTTTCTGCAAACGGCGAAAAGGTTCTGGAGTGGACAGACGGAGCTCCTCTGGCAGGAACCGGTTACGGTCTCTGCACCAAGATTACCGGAGGCGTTCATGAAAATGTCGTAGCTACCGTTGGCGAACCTGAGGTAAATCCTCCCGAAAATCCCGGCGATTCCGAAAAGCCCGAAGATCCCGTAACTCCTCCCCAGACCGGCAGCGCAGTAATTGCCCTTTCCGTTCTCGGTGTTGTTGCTCTCGGCGGCGTAGTCATCGCTTCCAAGAAGAGAGAGCAGGATTGATTCCCATTATGAAGGACAAAGGTCGATTGGCTCTGCTGTTCGCCCTTTGACTCAATAATTCGTAAAACGAATAAGAAAGGATTTTTATTATGAAAAAAATTGTATCAACGCTTATCACTGCAGCGCTTTCTGCAGCAATGTGCCTGTCGATGGCGGCTATGGCTGTATCGGCAGACGAGATTCAGACCGAAACCAAGACCGGTTTTGCCGATGAATCCAACAAGTGGACGGTAACGGAGAAGTATTTTGCTGCATCCTATACCATGAAGCTCGATGAGAATTTAGGTCAACCCGGAGATAACGGTTGTTGCGGTATTGTCTTGGGCGGTTCCGACGGATATGCCTGCCTGTTTATTCCCTATGATACTGTAGATGGAGCGCCTAAATGTAACAAACAAGTAAAATTCGGCCCTTGGTGGAGTAATTCAAACGGTGGTGCGTTCCAGAAAAATTTCGATATTGCAGACGACGCAATGGGCAAGGATGCAACCATCATCGTTCTCGGTTCTCAAGAGGACGGAAAGCTGACTGTTGATTCTCTCTATCTGAACGGCGAAAAGCTTGCGTTCGACAGCTGCACGATCGACAACTTTAACGGCTCCGTAGGTTATGCTACTAAGCTGACCGGTGTTGAGGCTACTGCAAAGTTCCTTCAGTCTGCTGAAGCACTTGATGCAACTTGCTTTGACGAAAAGACTTCCGAAGAGCCTGAAACTCCCGAAGTACCCGAAAATCCCGATACTCCCGAAGAGCCCGAAGAGCCCGAAGCACCCAAGACCGGCAGCGCAGTAATTGCCCTTTCCGTTCTCGGTGTTGTTGCTCTCGGCGGCGTAGTCATCGCTTCCAAGAAGAGAGAGCAGGATTGATTCCCATTATGAAGGACAAAGGTCGATTGGCTCTGCTGTTCGCCCTTTGACTCAATAATTCGTAAAACGAATAAGAAAGGATTTTTATTATGAAAAAAATTGTATCAACGCTTATCACTGCAGCGCTTTCTGCAGCAATGTGCCTGTCGATGGCGGCTATGGCTGTATCGGCAGACGAGATTCAGACCGAAACCAAGACCGGTTTTGCCGATGAATCCAACAAGTGGACGGTAACGGAGAAGTATTTTGCTGCATCCTATACCATGAAGCTCGATGAGAATTTAGGTCAACCCGGAGATAACGGTTGTTGCGGTATTGTCTTGGGCGGTTCCGACGGATATGCCTGCCTGTTTATTCCCTATGATACTGTAGATGGAGCGCCTAAATGTAACAAACAAGTAAAATTCGGCCCTTGGTGGAGTAATTCAAACGGTGGTGCGTTCCAGAAAAATTTCGATATTGCAGACGACGCAATGGGCAAGGATGCAACCATCATCGTTCTCGGTTCTCAAGAGGACGGAAAGCTGACTGTTGATTCTCTCTATCTGAACGGCGAAAAGCTTGCGTTCGACAGCTGCACGATCGACAACTTTAACGGCTCCGTAGGTTATGCTACTAAGCTGACCGGTGTTGAGGCTACTGCAAAGTTCCTTCAGTCTGCTGAAGCACTTGATGCAACTTGCTTTGACGAAAAGACTTCCGAAGAGCCTGAAACTCCCGAAGTACCCGAAAATCCCGATACTCCCGAAGAGCCCGAAGAGCCCGAAGCACCCAAGACCGGCAGCGCAGTAATTGCACTTTCCGTTCTCGGAGTTGTCGCTCTCGGCGGCGTAGTCATCGCTTCCAAGAAGAGAGAGCATGACTGATTTTAACTAAAACCTAAACAAGAGCTGTCGCAAATTCTTTTGCGACAGCTTTTGTTGATGTATGCGGTATTGTCTGTTTAAATAAAAACTGCTGATTTTACCTGTCGGGCATTCAAAACCACTCTTTGAACGGCTTCAAACGTGCATTATCGCAGATAGTGTTAGTCATGTGACTTCATTTTTCAACAGTGTATTTGTACTGTTTGCACAAATGCACTGTTGATTTTTGATGAAGTTTCACAAAAATGAGCATTTTGAAAAGTTTTTCTGAATAAACTATTGACTTTTTTTTGAAAAAAGGTATAATATAATTACCTGGAGCGAAATTGCTTATGTAAAATTTATTCGCTCGTACAGAAAGGATGAATGACATGAAAAAAATTATGACAACTCTTGTGACTGCAGCACTGGCTCTTTCCATCGTCGGAATGAGTGTATCGGCTGATACCACTCTTCCCTTGGGAGCTACCGTTGATGGCGGCGTATGGTCGCTGGACAATGGCACACTGACCCTTGACACCTGCCGTACCCGTGACCACAACAGATTCAACAGCTATGTACTCGGTGATACTTCCGAGAAGCTCGTTCTCTCTGAAACCATCGAAATCGGTCAGGGTACACTGGACGGCAACCACCACGGCGACGCCGGATTCTTTGTTGGTGTTACCGATGTAAACGGTGACGGTGCCATTGTAGAAGGCGAAGACCAGTATTATCTTGTTGAGATCGACTATGCCGGCAGTGTTGGTATTTCCAGAAATGACTGCGCTTGGAAAGGCTGGGAAGAAGCCGGCGGAATGAAGTCGTCCGGTTATGCAGCCGGTGAGACTGTTACCTTTACCGTAGAGTATGAGAACGGTTCTATCAAGGTTTTGGTCAATGATGAAGTTAAGATGGAATGGACCGATCCTAACCCCTTCACCGGTACCGTTTATGCAGTGTGCTCCAAGCAGGACAGCGGCTCTAAGTTGGGCAATGTTACCATTAATGGTAAGGTACTTGGCGCAACCGAGACTGACACCGATACCGATACTGATACCGATACCGATGCTCCTGTTGTACCTCCTCAGACCGGCAGTGCAGTTGTAGCTCTTTCCGGCGCAGCTCTTGTTGCTCTCGGCGGCGTAGTCATCGCTTCCAAGAAGAGAGAGCATGACTGATTTTTGATTCTTTAATCGAAATCTGTTTTGAGACATATGTTCCGTGAGTTCCTGTGAAACAAAATAGGCAATTCACGGGCGGCTTACAAAAATCCGATCATCGCATGATGATCGGATTTTTGCGTTTGAATTTGTTTTGCGTTTTTTATCCGTTAATTTATTATCCGAAAGAATCGTAAATTTCTCTTGACATTCCAGATGGATTTTGATACAATGAAATCGGAAATATGGTCAGATCGGAATGCAGACGATGAGCATTTCCGATCATCCGAAGGAAGGGGGACGGGTACCCATGCAACATGAATCCAATGTTCGGGAAAGGCGATGTTGTCATACTGTCGGCAGCGGCTACGATCGGAGGCGGCTGATGGAAGATGTTGAAATTGTAAAGGAATACCATCCTAAGCCCAAAAATCCCGATGGAAGCGTTCGGCGATACCTCTACCGATGGGACGACGGCAAAGACGGCGTGCGCCGCCTTGCCCGTTGTCGCTTGTGCGGCAGAACCTTCTTGATTCAGTCCTATCATTTGAGCCAAATCGCCGATCCGGAGGGGATTTTGTATGAGGATTGGTATGATATTGACAGTGAAGAGGAAGCTGACCTTGTCAATGACGCTATGACAGGGCTTCAGTATGAACTCAGATACAAACCCATTCTGCGATTTGCAGATGGCAAACCCATAAATTGATTGTTTTTGGAGGCAAATCATGCTGAGAATTGAACATCTGACCAAAGCATATGGTGACAAAAAGGCGGTGGACGATCTGTCCCTGCACATTCAACCGGGAGAAATCTACGGTTTTATCGGTCATAACGGTGCCGGGAAAACCACTACCATCAAGGCTTGCTGCGGAATTCTGCAATACGAGCAGGGAAATATCCTGATCGACGGGGTTTCTGTGAAGGAACAGCCCCTGGTTTGCAAGTCAAAACTGGCATACATCCCGGACAATCCCGATTTGTACGAGTTCATGACCGGAATTGGATTTCTGAACTTCGTGGCAGACATTTTCGGTGTCAGTGGAGCAGATCGGCAGGAACGTATTCGCAAATACGCCGACGCCTTTGAATTGACTGCCGATCTTGGACAGCCCATTTCTGCTTATTCTCACGGAATGAAGCAGAAACTGGCGATCATTTCGGCACTCATTCACGATCCGAAGCTGATTGTCATGGACGAACCCTTCGTAGGACTGGACCCCAAGGCGTCCCACCTGCTAAAGAGCATCATGCGGGAATTGTGCGACAAAGGAAGTGCCATTTTCTTCTCTACCCATGTGTTGGAGGTGGCGGAAAAGCTGTGTGACAAGGTCGCTATCATCAAGAAGGGACGGCTCATCAAGTCGGGAACCATGGATGAGGTCAAGGGCGATACCTCGCTTGAAAACGTATTCCTGGAATTGGAGGAAGAGTCATGCTGAAAGCACTGTTCAAAAAACAGCTGATGGAGGTCAATGCCTGGCTGATTCGGGATAAAAAGAGCGGGAAACGACGCTCCACCACCGGCATGGTCCTCATGATTTTGCTGTATGCCGCTATTTTCATCGGACTTGGCGCAGTATTTTTCTTTGTGGGAACTATGCTGTGCGGACCGCTGGTTTCAGTGGGCTTGGGATGGCTGTATTTTGCTCTGATGGGGCTGATTTCCGTCCTTCTTGGTGTATTTGGCAGCGTATTCAATACCTATGCGACCCTGTATCTGGCAAAGGACAATGCCTTTCTGCTCTCCATGCCTATCCCGCCCGGTATGATCCTGATGGTGCGGCTGTTCGGCGTTTGGATGTGGGGACTGATTTATGAATCCATCGTTTTCATTCCTGCGTTGATCGTTTATTGGATAACCGCACTTTTTAACGGCATTTCCGGTGTTTTCACCGTATTTTCCGGAATCATTCTGCTTTTTCTCCTTTCTCTTTTCGTATTGACGCTGACCTGTGTTCTGGGGTGGGTAGTGGCAAAAATCAGTTCCAGACTGAAAAACAAGAGCTTTGTGGTCGTTTTGGCGTCCCTGATTTTCCTTGCCGCATACTATTATGTCTATATGCGTGCCTATGAAATGCTGCAAAATGTCCTTGCCTATGCCGATGTTGTCGGGGAAAAGATCAGAGGTGCGGCATATCCTATTTATCTTATGGGTCGTGCCGGAGAGGGAAATCTCCTGTCCCTGTTCCTCTTTGCCCTGATCGTTGTTGCCCTGTTTGCTCTGACCTATTTTGTCCTGTCCCATAGCTTTTTGAAGATGGCAACCGCCAATCGGGGAACGGCAAAGAAAACCTTTAAAGAAAAGGCAGTGAAGGGAAGAGAAGTTTCCGGCGCGCTCTTTTTCAAGGAACGCAGTCGATTCCTGTCCAGCCCCACCTATATGCTTAACTGCGGATTGGGAACCCTGTTTTTGATTGTGATGGGCGTCGTGATGCTGTTCAAGGGCGGATGGGTGCGGGACCTTATGAGCGGAATGGGAGCCGCCGAGCTGACCCCTCTGTTTGCCTGCGCTGCCCTGTGTATGCTCACGGCGATGAATGATATTACCGCACCGTCGGTGTCGCTGGAGGGCAAAAACCTGTGGCTGGTGCAATCCTATCCGGTTTCTGCATGGCAGGTGCTTTTGGCTAAGCTGAAACTGCATCTTCTCATAACCGAAATTCCGACCCTTTTCTGCGGAATCTGTATGGTCATTGCTCTGCGCCCGGGCATCTATTTTGGCGTGATGATGGTGGTTCTGCCTATGCTGTTCGTCCTGCTGTCGGCAAGTTTTGGACTGACCATCAATCTGAAAACGCCCAATCTGAAATGGACGGATGAAACCGTTCCCGTCAAGCAGAGTATCGGCGTGATGTTGACGCTGTTTGGAGGCTGGCTGATCGTTCTGGCATTCGGAGGACTGTATGTGCTGTTGAGAGCGTTTCTGATTCCGGAACTTTATCTGCTGTGTGTTGCAGTTGTTCTTGCAGCGGCATCGGCGGCACTGCTGTTCTGGCTGAAAACCAAGGGCGCACGGATTTTTGCAACTCTGTGACAATCAATACGGAGGAAAGGGTAAAATGAGCAATATCATTGAAATCAATCACCTGAATAAAAGCTTTGGTGAGGTCAAAGCGGTACAGGATCTGAGCTTTCGGGTGAAGGAAGGGGAATTGTTCGCCTTTCTTGGCATAAACGGTGCAGGAAAATCCACCACGATCAACATTATCTGCGGACAGCTTGCCATGGACTCCGGCAGTGTGCAGATTTGCGGGGTGGATTCGGATCGGGATTCCGACAGTGTCAAGCGAAATCTCGGGGTGGTATTCCAGAATTCAGTGCTGGATAAGGCACTGACTGTCAGGGACAATCTGGAAAGCCGTGGAGTATTGTATGGCATTTCCGGAAAGGCACTCAAAAAAAGGATCACCGATCTTTCCGAACTTTTGGACTTCGGCGATCTGCTTAGCCGCACGGTCGGCAAACTGTCCGGCGGTCAGCGGAGGAGAATCGACATTGCCAGAGCCCTGCTCCATGCCCCCCGGATTCTGATTCTGGATGAGCCCACCACCGGTCTGGACCCCCAGACGAGAAAGCTCCTTTGGGATGCTGTCGCATCTCTGCGCCGGGAACGGCATATGACGGTGTTCCTGACCACCCATTACATTGAGGAAGCGGCAGACGCCGATTACGTGGTGATCCTGGACAGCGGCAGAATTGCCGCCGAGGGAACGCCTCTGGAACTGAAGAACACCTATACCGGTGATTTCATCACCCTGTACGGGGTGAGCGAGGAGCAGGTGAAAGGTCTGGCGCATCCCTATGAGTCCATTCGGGACGCCTGGCGTGTTGCGGTTCCCGATACGGCAACCGCAACGGCGTTGATTTTGAAAAATCCAGACCTTTTCCGGGATTACGAGATCACAAAAGGCAAGATGGATGATGTATTTCTTGCCGTAACTGGAAAGAAACTGACAGGTGGTGCAGAAAAATGACACAGCTATGGATTCTGATCAAACGGAATATCAAACTGTATTTCAAGGACAAGGGAATGTTTTTCACCTCGCTGATCACGCCATTGATTCTGCTTGTGATTTACGGAACCTTCCTCAGCAATGTGTATGACGGTATTTTCCGTGATATTCTGACTGCAACAGGTGTGGCGGTGTCCGATCGGCTGATCGGAGGTTGCGTGGGAGGGGAACTGATTTCCTCCATTCTGGCTGTGAGCTGTGTGACGGTGGCATTCTGTTCCAATTTCCTTATGGCGCAGGACAAGGTGTCCGGCGCAAGACGGGACCTGACCGTTTCCCCGGTGAAATCCGGCACGTTGGCCCTTAGCTACTACATTGCCAATCTGATCTCCACCCTGATCGTCTGCTATGTGGCGACCGGTATTTGTCTTCTTTATCTCTGGCGGGTGGGATGGTATCTGACACTGAACGATGTCCTGCTCCTTCTGCTGGATGTCTTCCTGATGACCCTGTTCGGCTCGGCACTGTCCAGCGTGATCAACTTTTTCCTGTCCAGTCAGGGTCAGATCTCTGCGGTGGGAACCATTATCAGTGCGGGCTACGGTTTCATCTGCGGTGCCTATATGCCCATTTCTTCCTTCTCCGACGGACTGCAAAAGGTCATTTCTTTCCTGCCCGGAACCTACGGAACCTCGCTGGTTCGAAATCACTGCCTGCGGGGCGTCTTTGCCGAGATGGAAGCTCAGGGCTTCCCCGGTGAAGTCGTGGAGGGAATCAGGGACTCCATCGACTGCAATCTCTATTTCTTCGGAAAACAGGTGGAGCTCCCCGTTATGTATCTGATTCTCGTCGGAACGGTGGTAGTGCTGATCGTGGGATATGTGCTGTTGAATGTCCTCTGGGGCAAGAGGAAGAAGTGAGAAGAAACCATGGCATTTGATTTCAAAAAGGAATATAAGGTCTTCCTGTTTTCCCTTTGTCGGTGGAGAAATCTGGTTTGAGCATCTGGACGGGATGTACCAGTACACCGACTTGGTATTAGCCAAATTGGAAAAAGACAGTTGCTCCTTTCTCTCGCTGTCCAAACCGTCACAAATCGGCTTTGTTTTGGACGAAACCGTCGTTACACAGGAATTGGGGGATCAAATCGCCGACTATCTTTGTGGGGGACGAAAAAAGTTCATGCGTGGTTGCTTTATCGGAACAAATCGCAGGATAGAGCATATGTTCCGTCAAGCTCTAGACGGAACAAGCAATTTCATCTTTGCCTTTATCAACGATTTCGAAAAAGCAAAGGAATGGCTGGTGTCGGAAAGCGGATGGTAAGCTTTGGATCGCTGAAACCCGGATATGTCTTGCTTGATATGAAAAGGTGTTTTTATGAGAAAATATGAGGTTGTTCTGACAAAACAAAAGGCGAAAAGTCTGAACGGTCTGCACCTGCAGTCCAACATCAGGACAAAGGCGAAGGACATTCCGAACCTATCTTCCCGGTTGTATGAAAAAATGGGTGCCTAACCCGGTACGGACTGCCATTCTATGTGATTTTCAAGGATTATCATGATGACACGGGTGATTTTATCCTATTTTTGGGCAGTGACGGATCAATACCGTTCCGGAGTGTGAAAAGTTGCCCGTCGGCATCTATGCAATGCTGGAAGATCCTCCTGAATTTGGATTTTTGCGGGGACTTGCCATCGGTGGGGCGAAGCGGTGGCTGTATACCGTGTGGTTGCCCGATGGTTCCTGGAATATGAATATCATCCTAAAAAATCCATGGAAAAAAGACCGACGATAGATCTGCATTTTCACTACGAAAAAAAGCAGAAACGGAAAGGATGGAGTAATTGTGTCTTGGTACTTTATTGTTGATACCTACATACACGAAGGCAATCGGGGTGACTATGACGAATACATAGAAAAGGTCAAGCCGATCGTCGAAAAATACGGCGGCGAATATCTGGTCAGGAGCGAAAATGTCATCGGTCTGAGTGAACTCAGAAAGCCGCAAAGGGTTATTGTTATCAAATTCGGAACAAAGGAAAGTCTGGAGCGTTGTTTTGCATCGTCGGAATATCAGGAGATCATGCAAAAGCGAATAAACTCTGTTGACAGCAGAGCCATCATTGTTCCGGGATTGGATTGAGAGCGTATGAGTAAATACAAACCATTATGGGAATATGTGCAGAAAAGGGAGAGCAGTCCGATCGTGTTGACCTTTGATCAGATTCAGAATATCATTGGCAATCCAATCGATCACTCTTTTCTGAACTGTAAAAAGGAACTTACCGCCTACGGATGGCGGGTTAAGAAGATTTCAATGAAGGACCGGACGGTTCTGTTTGAAAAGTGCGAAAATTCGTGAAATACAGGACCAAACAAGCGGGAATCCGAATGAATCGGACAAAAGCAGGCATGAAATGTCGGGAAATTAAGACCGAAATATGGTACAATCCTCTTGTAAGCGGAGTTGAGGAGTTGAGAAAATGAGTTGGATGGAAATGGTAGGAGACGCCATACAGTACATTGAGGCGCATATTACCGAGGATTTATCCGCCGAACGAATTGCAAAGCAGGTGAATGTGTCCCCGTTCTATTTTCAAAAGGGGTTTGCTATGCTCTGCGGATTCACCATGAGCGAATATATCCGGAATCGGCGGCTGGCACTTGCCGGCAGCGAGCTTGCCGCCGGAGACGAAAAGGTGATTGATATTGCACTGAAGTACGGCTATGATTCTCCCGACAGCTTCACCAAGGCATTTACCCGTTTCCACGGGGTCACGCCGTCACAGGTTCGGAAGGACAGCGTGATGCTCAAATCTTTCGCTCCGATGAAAATCAAATGTACACTTGAAGGAGGATTTCTCATGGACTACAAAATTGAGAAAAAAGAGGCATTTACCGTGATTGCCAACCAAAGGACCTTTTCCTATGAAGTTGCCAAGGAAGCGGTTCCCCGATTCTGGCAGGAGCATTTTCAAAGCGGCAAAGGAAAGACGGTTATGGGTATGTATGGAATCAATGTGGACGAAACAATGGGAAAGGACACCTTTGATTACCTGATTGCAGACCCTTACACACAAGGAAGTGAGGTTTCCGATGGATTCGTGGTGAGAACCGTTCCGGCATTCACCTGGGCGGTATTTCCCTGTAAGGGTGCGATGCCTACGGCACTGCAGGATGTCAATACGAAGATATTCACCGAGTGGCTTCCGGCGCTCAGGGACTATGAGTTTGCCGCCGGTACCTGCGTGGAGTATTATGACGATCCTACCAAATACCCCAAAGGAACGCTGGACGAGAATTACTACTGTGAAATCTGGATTCCTGTCAAGCCAAAGGAAACATGGCAAAAATAGTCGAGAAATTCCTTTCTGATTGTGGTATCATGACCGTGTAAGGAGGGGAGCAGGATGAAGGAACAGGTATTGGCAGCCAAAGAATGCAGGATTACATCGAATGTCATTTGACCGAGAAGATCACCCTGTCCGATCTGTCTGATGTGTCCCTGTTTTCGCCCTGGCATTCCTACCGTCTGTTTCGGGATTACACGAGCCTGACGCCGACTGAATATATCCGACGGCTCAGGCTGTCAAAAGCGGCAATGCGGCTGAAGCAGGGGGATGCTCGGGTGATTGATGTGGCATATGATGGGGGATTCGACAGCGTGGACGGCTTTCAACGGGCATTTTGTCGGCAGTTCGGATGCAATCCTGGTGAATATGCCAAGACAAGGATTCCTATCCCGCTGTTCATTCCTTACGGAGTCAAATTCAGAGAACTCAGAAAGGAGAATTCGGACATGGAGAATGTGAAGAGTGTCTTTGTTCAGTTGGTGCGAAAGCCCCGTCGGAAGGTTATCGTTAAGAGGGGGATCAAGGCGGATGACTACTTCCCCTATTGTGAAGAAGTGGGATGCGATATCTGGGGGATACTGATGAGTATGAATCCCGATCCGGTCTGCCTGTGGTTGCCGGATGCCTACAAAAAGCCCAATACCTCTACCTATGTTCAGGGCGTCGAAATGGCAGAGGAGGATGATACGCCCTGTCCCGATGGATTTGATGTCATCTTCCTGCCGGAAGCGGAATATCTGATGTTTCAGGGCGAACCCTTCCGGGAACAGGATTACTGCGATGCAATCGGAGCGGTTCAGCAGGCGATGAATCGCTACGACCCGACTCTGATCGGCTATCGCTGGGATGACGGCAATCCGAGGATTCAACTGGAGCCTCGGGGAGAGCGAGGCTATATCGAGCTTCGGGCTGTGAAGAAGATCGAAGGCGCATAAAGCCCCGTCGATCTGTCCGATGAAAATCCGACAGAAAAGAAGTCCCCTTGGGAGACCCGGACAGGATGTTCGGGTAATTCCCAAGGGGATTTTATGCGTTTTTTGGGGGTTCGGTTACGATGCGTCTGCCCGTTCGGGGAGACAGATCGGATTTCCGTCGGGCAGGAGATCCTGCTTCAATATCATCTTAGCCCCCGCCTTTTTCTCAACCAGATCGGAGGTGATGACCACTTTTTCCACATCCTCTCGGGAGGGAAGTTCGTACATCAGATCCAGCATGATCTCCTCCATGATGGCACGCAATCCACGCGCGCCGGTTTTGCGTTTGATCGCCAGGGCGGCGATCTTCTTGACAGCATCTTCCTCAAAGGCAAGCTCAACGTGATCCATTCCGATCAGCGACTGATACTGCTTGATCAGCGCATTTTTCGGTTCCACCAGAATGCGGATCAGTGCCTCCTCGTCCAGTGCCTCAAGAGACACAATAACGGGAAGACGACCCACCAGCTCGGGAATGAGACCGAATTTTACGATGTCGTGGGGAATGACCTCGGCAAGGTAATTTTTCTTTTCAAGCTCCACCTTGGAGTTGACCTCGCCGCCGAAACCGATGCCGGATTTGGTGGAAACACGGTTCTGGACGATCTCTTCCAGTCCTTCGAAGGCACCGCCGCAGATGAAGAGAATGTTCTCGGTGTTGATGTGGATGAAGTCCTGGTTGGGATGCTTTCGACCGCCCTGAGGAGGAACATTGGCAATCGTTCCTTCCAGAATCTTCAGCAGAGCTTGCTGAACACCCTCGCCTGAGACATCCCGGGTGATGGAGCGGTTTTCGCTCTTGCGGGCGATTTTGTCGATTTCGTCGATATAGATGATGCCTTTTTCGGCACGCTCCACATCAAAATCCGCCGCCTGAAGGAGTCTCAGCAGAATGTTCTCAACATCCTCGCCCACATATCCCGCCTCGGTAAGAGTCGTTGCGTCGGCAATGGCGAAGGGAACCTTAAGTGCCGTTGCCAGATTCTGGGCAAGAAAGGTTTTGCCTACGCCAGTGGGACCCAGCAGAAGCACGTTGGACTTCTGAATTTCCACACCGTCGTCGTTCTCTCCATCATCCTTTTTCTTTCGGGAATTCTGCTTGCTGAGAATCCGTTTGTAGTGATTGTATACCGCAACACACAGGGTCTTCTTTGCCGCATCCTGTCCGATGACCCGTTCATCCAGATACTGCTTTAACTCCTTGGGCTTGGGCAGGGCATCGGGGGACAGATCGTCTTCACCGCTCTGATAGTGGTACTGCTCCTCGATCAGCTCCGAGCAGACTTCAACGCAGGTGTCGCAGATGAAGGCTCCCGTGTGGGAGGGGATCAGAAAATTCACCTGATTTTCGCTCCTTCCGCAGAAGGAACAGCGGCTGGGTTTGTAGCTATTATCGTCGGTAGTCTTATTTGCCATTTTATCCTTGATCCTTTTCAGAATGTTCTTGTGTGAAATACGGGGATTTCAGATCAGACTCTCTTTTCAATCACACGGTCAATCAGCCCGTATTCGGCAGCCTGAGCGGCGGTCATGAAGTTGTCACGTTCGGTGTCCTGGGCGATGGTTTCCAGGGGCTTACCCGTGTTGAGTGCCAGAATGCGGTTGAGATTGTCCTTGGTACGAAGAAGCTGTTCGGCGTGAATCTTGATGTCGGTAGCCTGACCCTGCATACCGCCCACCAGGGGCTGGTGGATCATAATTTCACTGTTGGGAAGTGCCAGTCTCTTGCCCTTGGCACCGCTGGACAGCAGGAATGCGCCCATGCTAGCCGCAAGACCGATGCAAATGGTCGAGACATCGCATTTGATGAAGTTCATGGTGTCGTAGATTGCCATGCCGGCAGTGACCGATCCTCCGGGGCTGTTGATATAAAGAGAAATATCCTTGTCGGGGTCCTGCGCTTCCAGAAAGAGAAGCTGGGCAACAACGATGGATGCCGTTACATCGTTGACCTCGTCGGACAAAAAGATGATTCGGTCGTTCAGCAGACGGGAATAAATGTCATACGCCCGCTCGCCGCCGGCGGTTTTTTCAATGACGGTTGGTACCAGTGCCATAATTATTGATCATACCTTTCTAACTTGTTTCATTGTGCGGAAAAATCCGGAAAGGGACGCATGAAAAAGGAATTGCCTGAAACCGTCCTCCTTTTCGTGCGTCCCCGTTAATTTTTTACTGCTGAGCCTCTTCAGCCTTCTCGGCGGTCTCGGAAGCAGTCACAACTGCAGCCTCTTTGCAGAGCTTCAGTGCCTTGTCTGCTGCGAGATCGTTTCTGACATCCTCGGGATCAACCAGTGCCTTGACTCTGTCCAAATCTACCGAGTAGGTCTCGGAGAGACGCTTCATCTCGCCCTCGATCTCCTCATCGCTGACGGCGATCTCTTCCAGTGCTGCGATCTTCTCAAGTGCCAGACGCAGTTTTACCTGCTTTTCTGCCTGAGGACGCATTCTGGAGCGGATATCGTCCAGCGTGAGACTCATGTACTTCAGATAGTCTGCGAGCTTGAGACCCTGAGACTGAAGTCTGGTGTCAAAATCTCTGACCTGATTTTCGGTTTCGTTTACGAACATAACCTCGGGAATATCAGCAACCAGCTTTTCAATCAGTGCATTGGCAACCTGCTCGGTAACGGCATTGTCAGCCTTATCGGATGCGGTCTTTTCCAGTTTTGCCCGAACATCAGCCTTGTAATCATCAACGGTATCAAATTCGGAAACATCTTTTACGAATTCGTCGTCGAACTCAGGGAGAACGGTCTCCTTCAGTCCGTTGATCTTGGTTTTGAAGACAACGGGTGCGCCGGCAAGTTCTGCGGCATGGTAATCTGCGGGGAAGGTGACATTGACATCGAATTCTTCGCCGATGCTGTGACCGACGATGGCATCCTCAAAACCGGGAATGAAGGTGCCGGAGCCGAGCTTCAGGTCAAAGCCTTCACCCTTGCCGCCCTCAAAGGGAACGCCGTCCTTGAAGCCTTCGTAGTCGATGTTGGCAGTATCGCCGATAGCGGCGGGACGGTCCTCAATATCGGTGGTGCGGGAATTGCGCTCACGGACACGGTTGATCTCGGCGTCGATCTGATCATCGGTGACGGTGTCAACGTCACG
>JBJDZN010000071.1:0-35797 GCA_051868045.1 Eubacteriales bacterium | reverse complement strand
TTGCCCTTGCGGAAACCGGGAAGCTGGATGTCACCCTTCTTTTTATTGTAGACTGCCGTAACAGCTGCGCTGAAAGTTGCGGCATCAATGTCGCATTCCAGAACGGCAACATTCTTTTCGGGTGTCGTAACATTTTTTAAACTCATTTTTATGTCCTCCGATTTACTTACATCTAATGTAATACCATACTATTTTACGCAAAATCAACCGTTTTGTCAAGAGCTATTTGAAAAAAAACGGCAGATTTTTCAAATGTTTTCAAAGTGTTCAATTTTTAAGGGGTGAAAATCCAGGAAATCCGCAGAAGTCAGCGTCAATTCGATGCCTTCGAAGACCGACTTCATGGGAATTTTGTACTTTCCGTGGATGTGACCGTAAAATACCCGTGTGATGTCATATTCATGGAGGACATCCACCAGTTCCCGGCAGACATAGCTTCCGAATACAGGAGGGAAATGGAAGATGACGATCCGCTCTCCCGACAGCTTTTTCCCACAGTCCAGCGACATCCGAAGCCTGAGAACCTCTCTGGCGACGATCTTCTCATAGTCGCAGTCCCTGGGACAGGCGTCGCTGTCGTTGTACCAGCCCCGGGTTCCGCAGAGGACAAACCCCTCTGCTGCGATGGCATTGTTTTGCAGAAAGGAGATGCCCGAAATCCCTTCTTTTGCGAGAAAAGACTCGTTTTTGGACAGGGTATTCCACCAGTAGTCGTGATTGCCCCGAAGGAAAATCTTCTTTCCCGGCAGTTCGCCGATAAAGCGAAGATCCTTTGCAGACTCCTCAAGTGAGATGCCCCAGGAAATATCCCCGCCGATGATGACGGTGTCATCATCGGTGATAATGCGGTTCCAGCGATCGAATATCTTTTCTGCGTGTCCCTGCCATCGGGAGCCGAAAATGTCCATCGGTTTTCGAACCCCAAGAGACAGATGGGTGTCAGACAGGATATACAGCGACATAATTACCTCCGGAATAATCGGAATGGATGTGGACAGACTGATAGGAGAAGGAGGTGTGGAAGATGGAGAGTCAGGAAAAGACCAATAAGATCGTCTGCGACGTGAAGAACTGCGTCTACCATACGGGGGATTGCAGCTGCAAGGCAGACACGGTATCGGTGGGACCCACCTATGCCAATTCCTCCACAGACACGGTCTGTGCGACCTTTAAACCGAAGGAACTGTAAAGTCCCGGACGGCATCCTTCATGGAATCCGCTTCAATCGTTGTATTGAAGCGGTTTTCCTTTTCGAGGACAGCCGCCAGAGGCGCAGGGATTTCGGTTCCCGTGTATGCAGACAGACGCTCGAAAATTTCCGCATCACTGCCCTCGGCGGAAATCGACAGGGCAGAGCAGACCGCAGGAGCAAATTTGTAGGGAGATGCAGTGGATGCCACGATGATCTTGCGGTCGGTGGTCTCGGCGTAACGCTCGGCGCAGGACAGGGCAACGGCGGTGTGGGTGTCGATCAGATAGCCGTAGCGGTTGTAAATCGAAGCGATTTCGTCCAGACAGCCCTTTTCATCGCACCAGAGACCCGAAAAATCCGCCTGAATGGAGGCAAGAACCTCAGGGTCCACCGTGTAGGCACCGGTTTCGACCAGTGATTTCATATAGGATGCGCACTTCTCTTTGCCTGCGGCAAGATAGAGCAGACGTTCCAGATTGGAGGAAATCAGAATGTCCATGGAAGGCGAGATAGTGGCATGGAAGGGACGGTTGCGGTCGTAGATGCCCGAAGACAGGAAGTCGGCAAGGACCTTGTTGTCGTTGGAGGCGGAAATCAGCCGACCGATGGGAAGTCCCATCTTCTTGGCGATGTAAGCGGCAAGAATGTTGCCGAAATTGCCGGTGGGAACGCAGACATCAACGATGTCGCCCATCTGAATGTCACCGTCTGTCAGCAGATCGCAGTAGGCGGAAACGTAGTAGACCAGCTGGGGAACCAGTCTGCCCCAGTTGATGGAGTTGGCAGAGGACAGGAAAATGCCCTTGGATGCCAGTTCCTTTGCAAAGGCACTGTCGGAGAAAATCCGCTTGACACCGCTCTGGGCATCGTCAAAGTTACCCTTGATGGCAATGACGCTGACATTGCTGCCTTCTTGGGTCCGCATCTGCTTCTTCTGGGCTCTTGAAACACCGTTTTCGGGATAAAATACCTGAATTTTGGTGCGGGGAACGTCCCGATAGCCTTCAAGAGCCGCCTTTCCGGTGTCGCCGGAGGTGGCAACCAGAATCAAAGCGTCCTTGTCTTCCCCCGTGATCTCCAGCGAACGGGACAGCAAACGGGGCATAATCTGGAGTGCCATGTCCTTGAAGGCGCAGGTGGGACCGTGCCACAGTTCCAGTACCCGCAGGCGATCGCCCAGCTTCGTGATGGGTGCCGGTTTTCCGTTGAAGCGATCGCTGTATGCCGCCTTGCAGTCGGCAAGAAGATTGTCGTAGTCGTAGTCGGTGAGATAAAGGGATAAGAGCTTTGCCGCACGGGTAGGGTAATCGTCCTGACAGAGCATTTTCAGAAAGCCCTCGCTTATTTTCGGAAAGCATTCGGGCATATACAGACCGCCGTCGGAGGCGAGTCCTTTTTTGATGGCAGTAGCTGCGCTGACCGAATCTGCGCCCCGGGTGCTGTGATAAATCATTTCCATATGTGTGACCATTCCTTTTTTGAATTTGATCTGAGGGTATGTCGGACAGCAGACTGCCCGATTTTGCGTGTAAAAAAGTGTTATCCGATCATATCGTGTGCGACCGGCTCATAGAACAGGCGGCGGATCTCTTTTGGCTCTCTTGTTTTGCTTAAAATCCACATGAGCTTTACGGTAAGGGACTCCAGCGTCATGTCGTAGCCTTCCATCAGGTTCAGACGCTCTTTTGCCAGATGACCTACCTCATATACCTCCATGTCGCTGCCTTCGTGGGAAACCTGGGTGGTCATCACAACCGTAACACCTGCCTCAAGGAGCCTGCTCAGTGCCTGCATGAAATCCTCACTGCCGTAGCAGGGAATTCCGCCCACACCGAAGGATTCAATGACCACGGCGTGGTATTTGGTTGAAAGATAGTCGAAGATTTCGGGATCTGCGCCGGGAATCAGCTTGTAGACAAAGACGGCGGGATCCAGCCTGTCGGAAAAGATCGGCAGGTCGGACTTTTCTTCCTTAATGTAATAGATCAGGCGACCGTCCCGGATTCTGGCTACCTCGGGGTAGTCAATGGAGGAGAAGGCGTTGAAGGACTTGGTGCGGGTTTTCTTGGCACGGGTGCCGAGGATGACCTTGCCGTCGAAGACGATGTGAACGCCGGAGGCGAGATCGTCGCAGGCATACATCATGGCACCGATCAGATTGTTGCGGGCATCGGTGTCCCGGAGGTAGATGGATTTCTGGGAGCCGGTCAGAACGATGGGCTTGGGACTCTGCTGAATCAGATAGGAGAGGGCGGCGGCGGTGTACGCCATGGTGTCGGTGCCGTGGGTGATGACGAATCCGTCAAAATCGTCGTATCGCTCCCGAATCGCCTTTGCCATTTTAAGCCAGTGTTGGGAGCAGACATTGGTGCTGTCCAGATTGAAGAGCTGAACGGCGGAAACATCGGCAAGTCGGGCAAGCTCCGGAACATAGCCGAGAATCTCTTCCGATGTGATCTTCGGGGACAATCCCTCCCCGGAGGATTTGGAAGCAATGGTGCCTCCGGTTGCTAAAAGGAGTATTTTTTTCAAGGAATTTTTCCTTCCTTTGTTTGTTTTTGTTTGTAGGTATGTAGAAAGCGTATGCTGCACCGATTGAGAAACTGCTGACATCAGCTTTTCCGGAATGCGCCGGGATAATGCCGGAATCTCAGACAGTAGAAGCCGTCTGTGATCCGGTAATAGACCTCTACCACGTCCAACCTGGGGCGTTTGTGATCGGGATGCTCTCTCAGCCAGCATTCTGCCGCATGGATCAGATGCTCCCGTTTTTCGGCATTCACCGCAGATGCAGGACGACCGAAGCGGCGGATGTTGTCGCCGTCTTCCCGTGCCTTGACCTCGATAAAGGCGGTGCATCCGTCCTTTTCCATGATCAGGTCCAGTTCCCCGCCCCTGACGGTGTAGTTGCGATCAAGCAGTCGGTATCCCTGTTGGCAAAGCCAGGCAGAGACGGCACCTTCAAAGCATCTGCCGAGAGAGGTGCGATTATTCATGACCCTTGTCCTTGTCAAGAAAGCCCATGAAGGTTTTCCGGTGAACGGGAGAAACTCCGTAAGTACGGATCAGCGACATATGGAGGGCGGTACCGTAGCCCTTGTGCTTTGAAAACTGATATTCCGGGTAGAGTTTGTCCATCTCCCGACAGTAGCGATCTCTTGCCACCTTGGCAAGGATAGAGGCGGCGGCAATGGACATGGACAGACTGTCTCCCTTGATGATGGTTTGGGTATCCATCGGGAAATCCCTTGCCACGTTGCCGTCCACCAGTACCAGATCGGGGGTGGGGGTCAGCATGGCAACAGCCCGACGCATGGCAAGCTGAGAGGCATTCAGAATGTTCAGTGTGTCGATCTCCTCTACCGATGCCGAAGCAATGCCGTAGGACAGGGCATTTTCGCAGATCAGGTCAAAGAGCTTGTCCCGCTTTTTCGGCGTCAGCTTTTTGGAGTCATCCAGCCCTTCGATCACAAGCCCCATGGGCAGGATGACAGCAGCGGCATAGACGGGACCGGCAAGGGGACCCCGTCCCGCCTCATCGGTTCCGGCGATTACGGTATATCCTCGCTCCACTGACGCCGATTCATATTGATAGTCAGGCATTATCGTCTCTCCTTTATTTCCATCAGCTCGGAGGATTCCAGCGTAATCCGACCGATTTTTCCCGATCGGAACTCATCCAGAAGAGTGGACGCCGTTCGTTCTTCATTGATTTCGCCTCCGGAGATCAGAAATCCCCGGTTTTTCCCGATCATGCGGAAAATGTCGTAATTCTCGGCATCCGCAAGCCAATCGGGATCCAGCTTGTAGCGTGCGCACAGCAGATCTGGGGCGATCCGCTTCAGTCTGCCGCACAAAATCACGGCGATTTCATCGGTGTTCAGCACCTGATCCTTGATTGCACCGGTGATGGCAAGATTCTCGGCGACCTTCCGATCGTCGAATTTTGGCCAGAGGACACCGGGCATATCCAGAAGGCGGATGCCGTAAGGGGTGGAAACCCATTGCTTTTCCAGGGTCACGCCGGGACGGTTTTCCACCTTTGCCTTTTTTGTGCCGGAAAAACGGTTAATAAAGGAGGATTTTCCCACATTGGGAATGCCCACTACCATGGCGGTAAGGGCTTTTCCGCTCATTCCCTTTGCTTCATTTCGGGCGATTTTTTCGCTGAGCAGATTTCTGACGGTGGGGATGATTTCGTTCATTCCCGCTCCTGTGAGAAAGTCGCAGGGAATGCAGTCAATTCCCTTTGCACGGTAGTACTGCTTCCATTTTTCGTTCATGTCGGGATTGGCAAGGGCGGATTTGGAAAACAGCACGATTCTGGGCTTTCCCTTGCAGATCCGATCAATTTCGGGATTTTTGGAGGCTATCGGAGTCCGGGCATCCAGAATTTCAAAAACAAAATCCACCAGGGGCAGACATTCGCCCATAATACGGCGGGTTTTCGCCATGTGTCCCGGAAACCACTGAATAATATCTGACGGCATAGAAATACCGATCCTTTCTTAACCTTTGTTTTTATCTTCTTTTTCTTCAGGAAAGATAGAAAATCATTTGAAGTTTTTTCCGAATAAAGGAAGATCATGCGGTGATCGGCTCAGTCCTCAACCCTTCCGATGCGGGAGATCGGAGAAATACGGAAGATCACCTTTCCGATGATATACCGCACATCAATATAGCCGAAGGTGCGGCTGTCCTTGGATACCGAACGGTTGTCGCCGAGGACGAAGATACAGCCCTCCGGAACCGTCCCCTCCCAGCAGTTGTTCGAATCTACGGAAAGTCCCTGGGAGGACAGGGGATAATCCTTCCAATTTACATAGTCTTCTTCCAGCACCTCACCGTTGACAGAGACCTCCCATGTGTTGAAATTGATGTGAACGGTGTCTCCTTCCAAAGCGATGATACGCTTGACAATGGGTTCGGAAAGCTGACTGGGCTCCTGAATAATGACGATGTCCGAACGCTCAGGCGTATAGAAGAGATTGGAGATCAGGAGAACGTCGTAACCTTTGTCAAGTCCGTGTTCGGGATCGGTGCCGCCGGAAGCATGACCGACCAGAGTCGGGTACATGGACGAACCCTCAACGGGGGATTGGCGGACAAAGAAGGACACCAGAAGCAGAACGCTGATCAGTGCAATGCAGAAGACCTCAAACCAATCAAAAACAGAGGAAACGAGGCTCTTTTTCGCAGTGGCATCTGCCGATCTTGCGGACTCGAGTTCGTTGAACCATTGATCCGTCTCGTCCGTCCGTTGCCTGTCGGACTCGATCCCGATCCTTTCTTCGGGCAGATCGGCGAAGCCGGAGGAGTCCGGCAAGGCGGATGCGTCGGTCAGATCGGACGGTACAGACAGATCGGGCAGTGCCGATGTGTCGGATGATGCTTTTTCGGTATCAGCATCGGACGCTGCTTCCTCGGATACTGCCTCCGGAACCGGTTCGTTAACGGACTGCGGTGCGCTGTCCGCAGCGGCGGGAACGGTATCCTCATCGGCGGACGACCGTCTGATGATTTCAAGAAAACGGTTGACGTCCCTGTCAATGTTTTCTCCCACGAGATCCTCATTGATGCACGGAGTACCGTCATTTTTGTCATAGAGAAAATAGGCGTCCTTTGCGATTGCGATTACCGAAAGGTTCCGATTTTCTGCCTGACCGATCAATTTATCAAGATTGTCGGACTTGCCGATCTGACAGAGATATTCTCCGTTCAGCGGAAGATCGGCGTCGGGGGCAATTCTTTCAATAGAAGAGTCGGAAAGCCTTGTTTGAAGAAACTCTGCAAGTTCGGGAGACAGCAGACCGGTACGGGAGCCGTCGGGAAAGGAATCTTTCGTCAGAAGATCGCTGAGAGGACCGTCGTATATAAGGAAGACCGTATTCAAAATATCGTAGCCTCGATTCTGTGGTAAGTTAATCCATTCTACCTATTATAGCATATCCGATTCAAAAAGTAAAGAAAAATCTGACGGATTTTTTTCAAATTTTTTTGATTTTTTTTCGAAAACCCCTTGCATTTTTGAAAAGGGTATGGTATAATACCAACTGCATGTGCAAAACATGACAAAGGGTGGTCCTCTGCATATCGCTCTGCACGAACATCCGGGATTATCCAATACAAGGAGGAAGCCAAAATGGATCTGATTAAGGCTTTAACAAATGAGCAACTCAAGACAGAGGTTCCCACACTGAATATCGGCGACACCGTCCGTGTTCACAACAAAATTGTCGAGGTATCGGCAGACGGAAAGACCAGAGAGAGAATTCAGCTCTTCGAGGGTACGATCATCGCCAAGAAGGGCGGCGGAATTTCCGAGACCTTTACGGTAAGACGCATTGCTTACGGCTGCGGCGTCGAGAAGACCTTCCCCGTACATTCTCCCAATGTTGCGAAGGTTGAACTGGTTCGTTCCGGCAGCGTTCGCCGTGCAAAGCTCTACTATCTGCGTGGCAGACAGGGCAAGAGTGCCAAGGTTAAGGAAAAGATCTGATTTTCCGAACGTCGACAAGATTATTTCAGAACAGTAAATGAGGTGTGAAAGATGAAGGCAGGAATCCATCCCGACTATAAGGAATGCACGATCAAGTGTGCGTGCGGTGCTGAGTACAAGACCCGTTCTACGAAGGGTGATATGACCGTAGAAATCTGCTCCAAGTGCCATCCGTTCTTTACCGGCAAGCAGAAGTTCGTAGATGCAGGCGGACGTGTTGATAAGTTCAAGAAGCGTCTGGCAAACTTCCAGAAGTAAGTTTGTGTCAAATTCCGTATCTGAAAGCGAGCGCACCCCGATCGGGTTGCGTTCGCTTTCGCTTTAGTCGGCAGTACCAAAGCAGGAAGAAAGGTATGGTAATCATATGACAGAACAGAAAAAAATATTTGATAAGGATGAGGCACCCCTTGCCGTGTTGGTTTCGGTGCTGACTCCCGATAAAGATCCCCATGATCAGGCGGTATCGCTGGATGAATTGGAAAGACTGCTGGATACCGCCGGCGGTAAACTGTTTGCTACCGTTGTTCAGCAACTGCCAAGCCCCGTGGCAAAATCCTATATCGGAAGCGGAAAACTGGAGGAGTTGGGCAAACTCTGCTATGAAAACCGCATCGGATTGGTGATCTTTGACGACGAGCTTTCCCCGGTTCAGATACGCAACGTGGAGGAGGGAATTCTTGAGCAGTCGGGTGACGATCCCGATTACGAGGTCCGGGTTATCGACCGTTCCATGCTGATTCTCGACATTTTTGCCCTTCACGCCACATCCGGCGAGGGAAAACTTCAGGTCGAGCTTGCCCAACTGCGCTATACCATCCCCAGACTGACGGGCAAGGGAACCGAAATGTCCCGTCTTGGCGGCGGTATCGGAACCAGAGGACCGGGTGAGTCCAAATTGGAATCCGACAGACGGCATCTTCAGAGACGGATCAGCGCACTTCAAAGTCAGATCGCCGAACTGGAGAGCAACCGCATGGTGCAGAGAGCCAAGCGGGACCGTTCCGGTATACCGAAAGTCGCCATCGTGGGATATACCAACGCCGGCAAATCCACCCTGCTCAATCGGCTGACCGATGCGGGAATTCTGGCGGAGGATAAGCTGTTCGCTACGCTGGATCCCACGACCCGAAGCTATAAGCTCCCCAGCGGCAGAGAAATCCTCCTGACCGACACGGTAGGCTTTATCCGGAATCTGCCCCACCATTTAATCTCCGCTTTCCGTTCGACCCTGGACGAGGTCAGATATGCCGATGCCATCATGGTACTGGTGGATGCCTCCGATTCCGAGGCAGACAGTCAGATGGAGGTTACGGAGAAACTGCTCTATGATCTGGGAGCGGCGGCAAAACCCCGGCTGTATGTGCTGAACAAATGTGATATTGCAACCGCAATCACGCCCAGCCTGTTGAGGGGATCTTCTTCCGGACCGGTGGTGGCAATTTCGGCACTGGACGGCAGAGGGATCGAGGATCTGGTCGCAGAGCTTGAAAAGATCGCCCTGTCGGGCAAGCGAATGGTGACCCTGTGGATTCCCCAGACCGAGCAGTCGGTCATCGGACGGGTCTACAACCTGGTCAAGGTGGAGAATGTGGAATATACCGACGATTATGTGATTGTTCTGGCACTGGCTGACGATAAGGCAATCGGACAGCTTCAGAAGTATCTCAGACAGGAATGATCGGTTCAGGAAAGGGATAGTGACCATGGAGGAGCGATACGTTACCCTGGGTGGGGAAGGATTTGGCAGACTCGTTGAACGAAAGAGCGAGTTTCTTGCCTATGCCGCCCACGTTACCACCGAGTCGGAGGCATTGGCATTTCTGGATTCTGTCCGGAAAAAGCACAGCGACGCCAGACATAACGTCTATGCCTATATGCTGAAGGCAGGCAACCTCATGCGATACAGCGATGACGGAGAGCCTCAGGGAACGGCGGGAATGCCGGTGCTGGATGTGATCCGAAAAAGCGGATTTACCGATGCCATTCTGGTGGTTACCCGTTATTTCGGCGGGATTCTTCTGGGAACCGGGGGACTGGTTCGCGCTTATAGTGCCGCCGCAAAGCTGGCGGTGGACGATGCAAAAATTGTCGAATTCATTCCTTTCGACGAACTCCTTTTTACCGTGGATTACTCCCTGTGGCAGAAGGTGCGGGTTGAGCTTCCGAAATTCTTTGTCAAAACCGATCGGATCGAGTACGGAGCGGACGTGGAGGTGCAGATTGCCCTTCCTCAAACCGAAACCGCCCGTTTTCTCGACCGACTGACCGAAATGTCGGCAGGCAGGGCAGAAGCAATTGAAATCGGACAGCGATATGACTCCATTGATGCCGGAATTTAAACATTTTTTGAATTTTCTCATAAACCCTTCGAAAAAAAGGGTTTATGAGAATTTTGGCGTATATTATAATGAATCAGGATTGGCATAGGAGGGCGCAGGATGATAGATCAGAGCGTAGTTGAAGAAATCAAACTGCGAAATCCCATCGACGAGGTGATTTCCGCCTATGTCAGTTTGAAACGTGTAGGCTCAAATTATGTGGGTCTTTGTCCTTTTCACAGTGAAAAATCTCCCTCCTTCACGGTGTTTCAGAGTGAAGGAAATTTCTACTGCTTCGGTTGCGGAGTCGGCGGAGACGTGATCAGCTTTATCCGCAAAGCGGAGAATCTGGATTATCCGTCTGCACTGGAATTTCTCGCCAAGCGGGCAGGGATTACGATTACCCGAAGTCGGGACGAGCATAATGACAGTGAGAGGCGAAGCCGCACGCTTGCCATGAACCGTGAGGCGGCAAAATATTTCAACCATGTCCTTCTGAATACTCCGGAAGGAAAACCCGGACTTGATTATCTGCTGTCCCGTGGGCTGACGCTGCCCGTAATCCGGCATTTCGGTCTGGGCTTTGCGCCGGATGATTTCGGTGCCATTCCCAGACTGCTTTCCTCCAAGGGGTACACCGATGCCGAAATGTCATCCGGGTATCTGGCACGAATCAGTGAGAAAACCGGGCGACCCTTCGGGCTTTTCCGGAATCGGGTCATGTTCCCGATTATCGCCACGACCGGCGACGTTATTGCCTTCGGTGGCAGAGTGATGGACGATTCCGAGCCCAAATATCTGAACTCGTCGGACACGCCTGCCTTCAAAAAGAGTAAGAATCTGTTCGCCCTGAATTTTGCCAAGAACAACTGCGCCGAGCAACTGATTCTGTGCGAGGGTTATATGGATGTGATTGCTCTCCATGCCGCCGGTTTTACCAATGCGGTGGCAACGCTCGGAACGGCAATTACTCCGGAACAGGCGAGAATCTTCAAACGGTATACCAAATCGGTGCTGATCTGTTACGATGCAGACGAGGCGGGGCAGAATGCCGCATCCAAGGCGTTCCGGCTGCTCGGAGAGGTGGGACTGGAGTGCAAAATTCTCAAGGTCAAAAATGCCAAGGACCCCGACGAGTATCTGAAGAAATACGGTCCTGCCGCCTTCAAAAAGCTGATGGAGGGAAGCCGCACCGAATTTGATTTTCGGTACGACAAAATCCTTGCCGACAATGACATTAGCGATCAGGAGGGCAGAATCAAGGCACTGGATGCCTGCGTCAGACTGATCGCCACCGAAAATTCGGCTGCCAAACGGGAAATCTATATTGCCAGAGTCTCAAAGGAACTGGAGATTCCCCCTGATGCCATACGACGGGATGTGGAAAAGCAGATCCGACATGAGAACCGTTCCGAAAAGCGGGCAGAGACCACCAGGTTGATTCAGCAGAGCGCAGGTGTCGGAGATCGGGTGAACCCTGATCGGATGAAGAATCCCAGAGCAGTGGCGGCAGAGGATGCCATTTTCGGAATTCTGATGCTTCATCCCGAGTATATCGGCGAGCTGAGAAATCGGGATCTTTTGCCCGGGGAAGAGGATTTTGCCTCTGCCTTCGGGAAAAAGGTTTATGCGCTGATGCTTGCCCATTCGGAAAGCGGTGCCTTTGATGAAAGCGTTCTGTACGCCGATCTCAACGAGGACGAGATCAGCCGACTGAACAAACTCAAGCTGGAGCGGAGAATGCTGACGGACAATTCCGTAAAGATTCTGCTCGAATGTCATCGGACCCTTCTCGATGCGGTCAGGGACAGGGATATGGATTTGTCCGACATTTTAAGCAAAAAGAAACCGAAAAAACAAGAAAATGAACAACAATAAGCAGGAAAAGAATGAAAATGATTCGGAACGCCGCATTGGCGACCGATATCTGGGTTCACAAAAAATCTGGAGGTCAAAATGAGAATTGACGAAGAAAATCTGGCGGACGGTCGGTATGACGTAAACGATCTGGCAGGAAGGGCCGGCGGTCTCGGCGGAGATTTTTCCGATTTGTCCTATATGGACGATTATGATGATGATCTGGACGGTGGGCTATCTCTTGGAGATAACCTTGAAGGGGATGATGCAGAAATTGCCAATTATCTGAAAACCAGCCGTGCAGACGATCTGGTCAGCGAGGCAGGACAGAATCTGACTGCCGAGGACATGGAAAAAATGCTGGTTCAGGAGGGCTTTTCGGTCGATGATCCGGTCAGACTCTATCTGAAGGAAATCGGAAAGATTTCCCTGCTTTCGGGAGAGGAAGAAGGAGAACTTGCCCGCAAGGTTTATGAAGGACTTCAGGCACAGGCACTGCTGGAGGAATTGAAGGGAGAAAATCCCGGAGAGGAAAATCCTGCCATAGACGAAAGCTATCTGAAGGAGCTGGAAAAGCAGGTCAATGCCGGAGAACGGGCGAAGAACCGACTGGTGGAGGCGAATCTGAGATTGGTGGTTTCCATTGCCAAGCGTCACTCGGGCAAGGGACTGTCCTTTCTGGATCTGATTCAGGAGGGAAATCTGGGGCTTCTTAAGGCGGCTGAGAAGTTTGATTACCGGAAGGGCTATAAATTCTCGACCTACGCCACCTGGTGGATTCGTCAGGCGATTTCCCGTGCCGTTGCCGATCAGGCGAGAACCATCCGGATTCCCGTGCACATGGTGGAGACCATTCACCGACTGTCAAAGGTGTCCAGACGGCTCAATCAGGAGCTGGGAAGGGAACCTACCGTGGACGAGCTGTCCGAGGCAATGAATCTTACCCCTGAAAAGGTCAGAGAGATCATGCGGGTTGCTATGGATCCGGTTTCGCTGGAAACGCCCATCGGTGAAGAAGAGGACTCCCATCTGGGAGACTTCATTCAGGATGACAGTGCGCCGGCACCGGCAGATTCGGTGTTCCGCACGATGCTTCATGAGGAGCTTCTTAAGGAGCTGCACAGTCTGAGTCCCAGAGAAGAGGATGTTATCCTGCTTCGCTACGGACTGAAGGATAACCGCATTCATACCCTTGAGGAAGTGGGCGCACAGCTCAATATCACAAGGGAGCGTGTCCGCCAGATCGAGGCAAAGGCACTTCGCAAGATCAGAGGAAAAATCAGTTTCAAACGCAAACATATCAACGATTATCTTGGATAAAACCAAAAAAATTCCCTGTGACGGGAGACGGTATGATCGGCTCCCCGATGCGGGATAATGGAAAGGGTACAGGAAAGTCATGAACAGGGCGGATGACCAATCCGGCATCCGACCCATCAGAAAGGAAGGTTCAGAGTATGAAGATGGAAGATCAATCTATGTCGCAGGAGCCGAACATCAGTGAGCTTCTGAACAAGGGGGGTGCGCCGAACTCCATTACCGACAACGATCTGATTGACGCCTTCGAGGATGAGGATTTCGATCAGGAACAGATGGAAAAGTCCTTTGAGACGCTGGAAGGAACGGGTTCGGAAGTCAGCTCGGAAATGAATCAGTCGGAAATTGCCGATATTGAGGGTGAGGTTGCCCAGTACAGCTCTGCCGAGGAAATGGAAAAGCTGTTGGTTCAGGGCGGTCTGGCGGTGGATGACCCCGTCCGGATGTACCTGAAGGAGATCGGTCAGGTTCCGCTTCTTCGTCCCGAGAAGGAGACCGAGCTTGCTCAGATCATGAATACGGGACTTGAAGCGGCGAAAATCCTTGAGAATGTCGAGGATCTGGATCCCGAGCAGATTCCTGTGCTGGAGGCACAGGTCAAGGCAGGCGAGCGGGCAAAAAATCAGCTGGTCGAGGCAAATCTGAGACTGGTTGTCAGCGTGGCAAAGCGTCACTCGGGCAAGGGACTGTCCTTTCTGGATCTGATTCAGGAGGGAAATTTGGGTCTTCTTAAAGCAGTGGAAAAGTTTGATTACAGTAAGGGCTTCAAGTTCTCGACCTATGCCACCTGGTGGATTCGTCAGTCCATTACCCGTGCCATTGCGGATCAGGCAAGAACCATCCGGATTCCCGTTCACATGGTGGAGACCATCCACAAGGTTTCCCGTGTTTCCCGCAAGCTGCTTCAGGAGCTTGGCAGAGAGCCTACCATTGAGGAAATCGCAAAGGAACTGGATATGCCTCTGGATAAGGTGCAGGAGATCATGAAGATTGCACTGGACCCCGTTCCTTTGGAGACGCCTGTCGGTGAGGAAGAGGATTCCCAGCTCTATGATTTCATCGAGGATGAAGATACTCCGTCCCCGTCGGACAGTGTCTCTCAGAATATGCTCAGGGAACAGCTTCTTGCCGTTCTCCATACGCTGACTCCCCGTGAGGAACAGGTTCTCATGCTTCGTTTCGGGCTGAAAGACGGTCAGCAGCATACCCTTGAGGAGGTCGGAGCAGCTTTCCAGATCACAAGGGAGCGCATCCGTCAGATCGAGGCAAAGGCACTGCGTAAACTGCGTCATCCCAGCCGCTCAAGAAAGCTCAGAGATTACCTGGATAACTGAGCCGCAGGTGAGAAAAAATCCACTTGCTGTAAAAAATTTGTTATTTTAAACAAAACAAAGATTGCTTGTTTGGAACTTTTACTGAAAATCATCTGCAAAACGACCAACAATTCGAAGATTTTTTGTGCAATTTAAATGAATAAATTGTGAATTTTTGCTCAAAAATCGGATTCGGAACGATTTGACCGGTCTTTTTCTTAAAAAGAATCCTTGACAGATTTTGATTTTTGTTGTAAAATAACAATTACCGATGGGGAGTGTGTACAGTTGGCACTCTTCTACCATTTTGTATGAAATAGAAATTCGTTATGAAATTCTAAGGAGGATATCCCGCATGAAAAAACGACTTATGAGCCTTGGCTTGTGTATGTTGATGCTTGCTTCGACGGCATCCGTACTCACATCCTGTGGAGGAGATTCGATCGTGGATACAGGAGAAACCATCAAACCCATGACGATCACCCTAAGCATGATCACCGACGAAAGAACCACAGAGGAGGGGATTGCTGCTGCACAGGATGCCATCAACCTGATCACGGAAAACAGCCTGAATATACATGTCGTTCTTCAGCTTTACACCGAAGACGAGTATCATGATGCTGTTCTGAACAAGAGTTTGGCAAGAAGTCAGGACATTGATGCAGGAAAGAAGTACTCCTCTATCGGAAGTTCCGAAGATGAGCAGCTTATTGAAATTACCGAAGGCAAGTACAGAACGGTAACGGCATATCCTGAGCCCTATGAAAATCAGATCGACGTCTTCCTGATTACCGGCTATGATATGCTGACCGAGTTTGCCGAGCGCGCCCTTGTTGCAGAGGTTTCGGATTCGCTGAATTCTACCGAAGCAAGTCTGCTTACCAAGTATATTTCTTCCGGATTGATGAAGTTCGGACAACTGTATGAGTCTCAGTACGCCATTCCCGGCAATTCCTATTACGGAACCTACGAATATCTGCTTGTGAAAAAGTCGTTGTTTGACCAATATCCTTACTCCATCAGCGATATGACCGGTCTGTCAAGCCTCCGGGAATATCTGGTGGACGTTGCCGAGAACGAAGAGGGCGTTATCCCGCTTTATAACGTCGGTAGCCTGGGTCTGACCAGCGCATTGGAGCGCGACTCTGTTGTATCCTCATATGTTCCTGACGGTGCTGTTGAGACCGACACCTACAGACCGGATAATATCCTGAAAAACGCAACTGTTCAGGCGCAGATTGCAACGATTATCGACTGCGGATCGGTCAACGGCGACTACGCTAAGGATGTGGACGAAGTCGATTTCGATGCAAACTTTGCAGCTGCCTTCATCACCGGAGATGCAAGCACTCCTGAACAGTATGAAGATGACTATTATGTCATTGAGACCAGAAAGCCGGTTGCTGATGCCAACGAAATTTTCGGCAGTATGTTTGCAGTCAGCGCATACACCTCTGATTCGGCTCGCTGTATGCAGCTGGTCAATATGCTGATGACTGACGAGACTCTCTTGAATACCGTTCTTTACGGTGCTGAGAACACGACATATGTCCGTGACGAAGTTACCGGAATCATTTCCCGTAAGTATACCAGCGATACCAATGCAATCTACATTATGGATGAAAATCTCATCGGAAACATCTTCCTTGCATGGCAGAATGATGAGATGTCGGAGGAGGTACTCAAAGTATCTGCGAATAACTGGGAACTGGCAAAACAGGCAAGTACCGATGCGACCTTCTCGCCTTTTGCCCACTTCGCACTGGTTTGGGATGAAAATCTTGAGGCTACGGCAAAAGAGCTGAATGAACTTTATGTAGATCTTTGGACTAAGGTTGCGGAGTTCAACGGAAGAGTGGATCCTACTACCGGAGAGCAATATACACCGGATGCCTATGTGAGCGGTTACCTGAGTAGCTGGCTCAGCGGATGTCCCGAAGTGCTGCATGCTGTTGATACAACCGATCCTGCGACACTTGCCGGTCAGTATCTGATTTGGTTTCATGATAATTTTGCAGAAAGCTGATCTGCTGCCGACTAAGAAAAATAAAACGAAGCATTGGTTCTCTGATGCTTCGTTTTTTTGCATTCAGAGAAGGAAGAGTCAGATTCTGCGCTTTTTGCTCAATTTTACAAAAAAAATCCGATTGATCTTGTGCATAAAAGAGATTTTTGGCGAAACTTAAAACAACTCTTGACAATCAGAAATCAAAATGCTATAATACAAGAGTCTGGGAAAATCTATTCATGTAACGGTTTGGATACTCGGACAATAAACATGATTTTACAACAGAACAGGAGGTGCAATATGCCAACATTTAACCAACTCGTAAAGCAGGGCAGAGAGAAGAAGGTCTTCAAGTCCAAGGCCCCTATGCTTCAGAAGGGATTCAACTCGCTCAATAACGTTCCGACCGATCAGAGTTCTCCCCAGAAGAGAGGTGTCTGCACGAAGGTTTCGACGACCAGCCCTAAGAAGCCTAACTCGGCTCTTCGTAAGATCGCCAGAGTAAAGCTGACCAACGGTCTTGAAGCGACCACATATATCCCCGGAATCGGACACAATCTGCAGGAACACTCAGTCGTGCTGATCCGTGGCGGTCGTGTTCGTGACCTACCCGGTGTGCGTTATCACATTATCCGTGGTACGCTGGATACCCAGGGCGTTGATGCCCGCAGACAGAGCCGTTCGAAGTACGGCGCAAAGGTTCCCAAGAATACCAAGAAGAAGTAATTTTGGGAAGGTGTACCAAAATTTCTCGTTTGTGCCAAGGAATCTGTTGAAGATCAATGTTTATTGTCATCCCACATTCCCGCACTTAACGGAAGAAATCTTTCGAGTACCTGTGAGTTCATATTTTCATGAAGGAGGGAAGTACAGTGCCTAGAAGAGGACAAGTTTCCAAAAGAGAAGTATTGCCGGATCCTATGTATAATTCCAAGCTGGTTACAAAGCTGATTAATAACATTATGTATGACGGCAAAAAGGGCGTTGCACAGAAGATCGTTTACGATGCATTCGCAATCGTAGAAGAGAAGTCCGGTAAAAACGCTCTCGAAGTGTTCACGACTGCGCTTGAGAACATTATGCCTGTTCTTGAGGTAAAAGCTCGCCGTGTCGGCGGCTCTACCTATCAGGTTCCTATGGAAGTCAGAGCTGAGAGACGTCAGACCCTTGGTCTGCGTTGGCTCAGAACCTACTCCAGAAACCGTGGTGAGAACACAATGGCTGAACGCCTTGCAGCGGAGATCCTGGACGCTAACAACAATATGGGCGGCGCCGTAAAGAAGAAGGAAGAAACCCATAAGATGGCTGAGGCGAACAAGGCTTTCGCTCATTACAGATATTGATTTTTCCGAATCAATTCTAAGAAGTAATTTAAGGAGAAAAAGTCTATGCCCAGAGAATATTCACTTGAAAACACCCGTAATATCGGTATCATGGCTCACATTGATGCCGGTAAGACGACTACGACTGAACGTATTCTGTACTACACGGGTGTCAATCACAAGCTCGGTGAGGTTCATGACGGCGAGGCTACGATGGACTGGATGGCACAGGAGCAGGAGCGTGGTATCACCATTACCTCCGCAGCTACGACCTGCCACTGGACGAAGACGGACAAGAGTGCGCCTGAAACCAGAATCAATATCATCGATACCCCCGGTCACGTTGACTTTACCGTAGAGGTTGAGCGTTCCCTGCGCGTTCTGGACGGTTCCGTAACTGTCCTGTGTGCCAAGGGCGGCGTTGAGCCCCAGTCTGAGACCGTATGGCGTCAGGCTGATAAGTATGGCGTACCGAGAATGGTGTATGTCAATAAGATGGACATTATGGGTGCAAATTTCTACCGCTGCGTAGATATGCTCCGTGAGCGTCTGAAGGCAAATGCTGTTCCGATTCAGCTCCCCATCGGTGCTGAGGATTCCTTCAAGGGAATCATCGACCTGATGAACATGGAAGCAGATGTATACTACGATGATATGGGCAAGGATATGCGCGTTGAAGCAATCCCTGCTGATATGCTGGAAAAGGCTCAGGAGTACAGAAATTCCATGGTCGAGTCCATCGTTGAAACCGACGATGAGCTTGCTATGAAGTACCTTGAGGGTGAGGAGATCACCGTTCCTGAACTGAAGGCTGCTCTTCGTAAGGCTACCATCGACAACAAGATCGTTCCCGTTGTTTGCGGAACCTCTTATAGAAATAAGGGCGTTCAGAAGCTGCTCGATTCGATTGTTGACTATATGCCTGCTCCTACCGATGTTCCTGCAATTAAGGGCATCAACCCCAATGCAGATCCCGATGACAATGTCGTCGAGTGCCCTGCAAACGATAACGGTAGTTTTGCCGCTCTCGCATTCAAGATCATGACCGACCCCTATGTCGGAAAGCTCTGCTTCTTCCGTGTATACGAAGGAACGCTGGCAGCCGGCACAACGGTTTACAACTCCACCAAGCGTCAGAGAGAGAGAATCGGTCGTATTCTTCAGATGCACGCTAACCAGCGTAAGGATCTGGATATCTGCTATTCCGGTGATATTGCAGCTGCAGTTGGTCTGAAGTATACCACTACCGGTGATACCCTCTGCACGGAGGAGCATCCCGTTATCCTTGAGTCCATGGAGTTCCCGGAGCCTGTTATTAAGGAGGCTATCGAGCCCAAGACCAAGGCGGCACAGGAGAAGATGGGTATCGCTCTTGCAAAGCTTGCAGAAGAGGATCCTACCTTCCGCACCTATACCGATGAAGAAACCGGACAGACCATCATCGCCGGAATGGGCGAGCTCCATCTGGAGATTATCGTTGACCGTCTGCTTCGTGAGTTCAAGGTAGAGGCAAACATCGGCGCACCTCAGGTTTCCTATAAGGAGACCATCACACAGTCCGCAGATGAGGACTGCAAGTATGCCCGCCAGTCCGGTGGTAAGGGTCAGTATGGTCATGTTAAGATCACCATCGAACCCAACGAACCCGGTAAGGGCTATGAGTTCATCAACAAGGTTGTCGGCGGCGCAATCCCCAAGGAATATATTCCCGCAGTTGATGCAGGTATCCAGGGTGCAATGCAGAACGGTGTTCTTGCCGGATACAATGTTGTTGACGTAAAGGTTACCCTGTATGACGGTTCCTATCACGAGGTCGACTCCTCCGAAATGGCGTTCAAGATTGCCGGATCTATGGCATTCAAGAACGCAATGAGGAAGGCAAAGCCTGTCCTGACTGAGCCGATCATGAAGGTTGTCACCATCACCCCCAACGATTATCTCGGATTTGTTATCGGCGACTTCAACAGCCGTAGAGGACAGATTCAGTCTACCGAAGAACTGACCGGTGCAACCGAAGTTACCGCAATGGTTCCCCTTGCGAATATGTTCGGTTATGCAACCGACCTGCGTTCCGGAACTCAGGGACGTGGTCAGTACTCCATGGAACCCAGTCATTTTGCAGAGGTTCCCAAGAGCATCTCGGAAGAGATTATCAAAAACAAGTCAAAGTAATTTGACACAATTAACAATTATATTTTAGGAGGATACTAAAATGGCAAAGGCTAAATTTGAAAGAACAAAGCCCCATGTAAACATTGGTACCATTGGTCACGTTGACCACGGCAAGACCACCCTTACCGCTGCTATCACCAAGGCTCTGGCACTGAAGAACTCCAGCATCGAGTTCCTCGCATATGACCAGATCGACAATGCTCCCGAGGAGAAGGCTCGTGGAATCACAATTAACACCCGTCACGTTGAGTATGAGACCGAAAAGCGTCACTACGCTCACGTTGACTGCCCCGGCCATGCTGACTATGTCAAGAACATGATCACCGGTGCAGCACAGATGGACGGCGCAATCCTGGTTGTTGCAGGTACTGATGGACCTCTGCAGCAGACCCGTGAGCACGTTCTGCTCGCTCGTCAGGTTGGCGTTCCTGCGATCGTTGTTTACCTCAACAAGTGCGACATCGTAGACGACCCTGAGCTGCTGGATCTGGTTGAGATGGAAGTTCGTGAGCTTCTGTCCCAGTACGACTTCCCCGGCGATGACATCCCGATCATCCGTGGTTCCGCTCGTGAGGCTCTGCTCTCCGACTCCAAGGATCCTTCCGATCCCGTATATGCCTCTATCTATGAGCTGATGGATGCCGTTGATGATTATATTCCTACTCCTGACCGTCAGTCTGATCTGCCCTTCCTGATGCCCGTCGAGGACGTATTCTCCATCTCCGGCCGTGGTACTGTTGCTACCGGTCGTGTAGAGCGTGGTACCGTTAAGATCGGCGACGTTTGTGAGATCGTTGGTCTGTCTGATGAGAAGAAGTCCACCACCGTTACCGGTGTTGAGATGTTCCACAAGACCGTCGACGTAGCTGAGGCTGGTGATAACATCGGCGCACTGCTCCGTGGTATCGCTAAGAATGAGATCGAGCGTGGACAGGTTCTCTGCAAGCCCGGTACCGTTCATCCTCACACCAAGTTCGTTGGTCATGTATACGTTCTGACTGAGAAGGAAGGCGGACGTCAGAAGCCCTTCTTCTCCGGCTACCGTCCTCAGTTCTACTTCAGAACGACCGACGTTACCGGCGTTATCAACCTGCCCGAGGGCGTTGAGATGTGCCGTCCCGGCGATAACGTTGATATGAACGTTGAGCTGATCACTCCTATCGCAATGGAGCAGAACCTCCGTTTCGCTATCCGTGAGGGTGGTAGAACCGTTGGATCCGGCGTTGTTGCCCAGATCATCGCTTAATCATTTTTGATTCAGCCATCCCGAAGGAGCAGGGAACTGCTCCTTCGGGAAACAATAGCATATATTATCTTTAGGGGTTGGTGTGATTCCACACCGGCGGTATAGTCCGCGACCGCTCAATGAGCGCTGATTCGGTGAAATTCCGAAACCGACGGTATAGTCCGGATGGAAGAAGATAAAGCAGATTCTGGCATAAGCACGTCACGGTGTCTGTATGCCTGTATCTGTCTGACCCGACTTTGGTCGGGATTTTTTTATCTCTTCCCCAATTTATCAATTAAAGGGGAAATACTTATGACGAATTCTGTTCCAAAGAAAAAAACCAATGTCCGCTATCTGGTGCTCATGGCAATGTTTGTTGCCCTTGCCTATGTTATTGAGTGCGTTTTTCACATTAAGGTCTCTTTTCTGACCTTTGATCTGAAGGATTTTGTGATCACCATCGGAGCCATGATCCTGGGACCTGTGTCTGCTCTTGCCATGTCTGCAGTGGTTTCGCTGGTTGAATTTCTCACCATCAGTGACACCGGAATCTGGGGGCTGATCATGAATTTTGCCGGAACTGTCGCATTCTCGCTGCCGGCAGCTCTGATCTATCGGTACAAGAAGACTCTGGCGGGTGCCATTGTCGCAATGGTAACGGCTGTTGTCTCCATGACTGCCGTAATGCTTGTAGCCAATCTGATCATTACGCCCATCTATACCGGAACCAATGTGGCAACGGTCGTATCCATGATTCCAACCCTGCTGCTGCCCTTTAATCTGGCTAAGGCGATCCTCAATTCCGGCGTAGTGTTGCTGTTCTATAAGCCCATCATTACGGCACTTCGCTCGGCACATCTGATTCCCTCCGAGGGTACCGCTAACCGTACCGGAAAGAATACCGTCGTCATGGTGCTGATCGCAATCGTTTTTCTTGCCGTCAGCATTGTCATTCTTGTTTCTATGAATGCCTCTGCAAGTTGGTTTGATACCATCAAATCCTGGTTTACTTCCAAAGGATGATCTTGGATACAAGGTGTTTTCCCAATCCCCGTTTTCAAAGGGGATTGGGATTTTCATTTCACTTATTCATAAAAAATTATCATGTTTTTTCTCAAAAGGGCTTGATTTATTCTGCGGTTCTGGTATAATAGAGAAGATCGAATAAAGTGAAGGATATGGAACATGATTGAGGCGATAAAATCATTTCTTTTGGAAAAGCTCGGCAAGCATCTGTGCGTGCTGATCTGTTCCATGATTCCCATCATTGAGCTTCGGGGTGCCATTCCCTTCGGCGCATTGCTGGGACTTCCGTTTTGGCAGAACTATCTTCTTTGTCTCGTCGGAAATATGCTTCCGATTCCCATCATTTTGCTGTTTGTAAAAGCTGTACTGAATTTCATGGCAAAATGTCGGGTAAAAGTCTTCAACAAGATTGCAAATTGGCTGTTCAAAAAGGCGGATAAAAACCGTCCGAAGATTGAAAAATACTCCTTCTGGGGACTGTTTCTCTTTGTGGCGATTCCGATTCCCGGAACCGGGGCATGGACAGGCTCGCTGGTGGCTGCGCTGATTGATATGAAATTCGGCAAGGCGATTCTGTCTGTCTTCCTCGGCGTACTGGCAGCCGGATTGATCATGTCTGCAATTTCCTACGGAGTTGCAGGACTGATTTCCATATTTTAATTTCTGAATCTTATCAAGAGTGGCGGAGGGACAGGCCCTGTGATGCCACGGCAACCTGCAGTTTTTGTAAGGTGCCAATTCCGGGAGATGAGAGTAAGTGATCTCAACCTCCGGGATTTCCGGAGGTTTGGTTTTTATATAAAAGAAAATGAAAATGAAAGAAAAGGACGGTGCGTAAAAGGACCCTGCGGTCATTTTTCACGCATCTGTCAAAGCCGCAAAGCGGCAAGGAGGTACTTTATGAAAAAACTGTTTACATCCGAATCTGTGACCGAGGGACATCCCGATAAAATGTGCGACCTGATCTCCGATTCGATTCTGGATGCGATTCTGGCGCAGGACCCTTTGGCACGTGTTGCCTGTGAAACAACCACTACAACCGGTATTGTGTCGGTCATGGGCGAGATTACGACCACGGCTCAGATCGACTATGAGTCCATCATCCGTGAGCGTGTTCGCTCCATCGGCTATGATCGTGCCAAATTCGGGTTCGACTGCGATACCTGTGCCGTTGTCAATCTGATTCATAAGCAGTCCCCGGATATTGCCATGGGCGTGGATCTTTCCCTCGAGGGAAGAAACGGAGCCACGGATGCCTATGAAATCGGTGCCGGAGATCAGGGCATGATGTTCGGATTTGCCTGTGATGAGACTCCCGAGCTGATGCCTATGCCGATATCCCTCGCCCATAAGATGGCAAAGCGGCTGGCAGAGGTGCGCAAAAACGGCACACTTTCCTATCTCCGTCCCGATGGAAAGACCCAGGTGACGATAGAGTACGACGGTGATACGCCGGTTCGGGTCGATACCGTTGTGGTATCGACACAGCATGACCCTAACGTTTCGCTGGAGACCATCCGTGCCGATCTGATTGAACAGGTGATCAAGCCCATCATTCCTGAAAATTTCTTTGACGATGAGACAAAAATCTTCGTCAATCCCACCGGACGCTTCGTGGTTGGCGGACCCCAGGGTGATTCGGGACTGACCGGACGGAAGGTCATCGTCGATACCTACGGCGGATACGGCAGACACGGTGGCGGAGCCTTTTCGGGAAAGGATCCCACAAAGGTTGACCGTAGCTCCGCCTATGCGGCACGCTATCTTGCCAAGAATCTGGTTGCCGCAGGAATCGCCAAAAAGTGCGAGGTTCAGATTGCCTATGCTATCGGAGTAGCCCGTCCCGTATCACTGATGGTGGACACCTTCGGAACCTCAAAAATCGAGGATACGGTGCTGGCAGAAACCCTTGATAAGCTGGTTGATCTGCGTCCTGCCGCAATTATCGAGCGGTTTGATCTGCGTAAGCCCATTTACGCACCTCTTGCAGCTTACGGACAAATCGGAAGAGAAGATCTGGGCGTCAAGTGGGAGCAGACCGATCTGGTGGATGCCCTTAAAGCAGCATTGTCCTGATTCACGAACCCTTTTTTTCAGCATAGAATGAACCGGGGAGGGTTTTTATTCAGAGCCTCCCGACCTGATTTCGCACGGTCATTTTCTGGACTTGTGAAAGGTGTGAAGGATTCGCACCTGAATCTTCAGATGACGGTGGAATGGAGAATCATGCTATGTTGAAAGGATTTTTAGAGATTGCCGTTTCCGTTTTGTGCGTTTACGGCGGATACCGACTGCTTCACGATTTGTCGGACGCCTTTGTCCGATGGATAAATAACCTTAAAAAAGGATCCAAAAAGAGAAAATAAGCTTTGCCATTCAAAGCTTGCTCAGGTTTGTTCAAACCTGAGAAGAATAATAGAAAAACGAAAGGAATGACTTTGTTATGAGAAAATTTTGGTCTGTTTTCCTGACTTTCATCCTGTTGACAGTAGGACTCGGTGGGTGCAGCACCGAAAATGACGCTCCCGTTACCACCGGAGAAGATGACTTTGGCAGTGAGGGAACGACCTTTGTTCCTGTCCGTGTGGTATATCCCTCCGGTTCAGCATCCAAGCTGACCAATGGAATTACCTCCTTTGCCTCCCGGTTTTCTGATCTCGGATTGGGAACCCTTACGGTGACCGACGATTCCGAGACCCCCGATGACGGAGCCTGTGAAATTCTGGTAGGGGAAACCAACCGTTCCGCCAGCGTGGACATGTACGGCAGTTATATTCATTCTGCCGACTTCAGCGGACATTACTATGCCGTTCTGAGAAAGGACAACTCGGTTTGCGTGGTGGGAACCGATGTTGATGCTCTGCTGATCGGACTGAAGAATCTGCTGGACCCCGAATTTTCCTATACTCCTGCGGATTCAGATAGCAATATTCTCTGCCAGAAGGGATATGACGATGATCCGGTGGTTTTTGAGAATCTTGTGGTGTGGGAGCTTGAGTCGGTGTCGCTTATTCATGAACCTCCGGCAAGCCTTCCCAACGCCGTTCTGAAGTATCCGACCTTTATCGAACTGACCTATCAGGAGGATGCCTCCAAAAACGGCATTCTGCTGATGACCGGAGAAGACGATACCAGAGCGTCTGCTCAGATTCACCGCAGTACCGACGGCGGTGCAACCTGGGATATTTCGGCAAAGATTCCTGACCCGCTCCATAGCGGATTCAGAAGTTTCTATGCGCCATGTCTCTTTGAACTTCCCGTCAGCGTAGGAGAGATGCCCCGCGGAACCATCATTCTGGGGACCAACTCGGTAAACCTTGACTGGAGCGTGACCTACATTATGCTCTACCGAAGCTATGATCAGGGGGAAACATGGGAGTATTTCACCACGGTTGCCGAATCTTTTCGGACCACGGAATTCGGTGTGTGGGAACCCAATTTTGTCTGCACCGATGAGGGAAGACTGATTTGTTACTATTCGGATGATGACGACAAGATTTGCAGTCAGAAGTTGGTACTTAAATACACCGATGACGGCGTGAACTGGAGCGAACCCATCGACACGGTCGCTCTGTCGAACGGAAGCCTGCGTCCCGGAATGCCGGTGGTAAAGCGTATGGGCGACGGTCGTTACATTATGGTCTATGAAATTGTGGGATTGACCAACAACCCCGTCTATTATAAGATTTCCGAGGATCCCATCGACTGGGGCAATGCTATGGATACGGGAACTCTGATCCGATCCGGTTCACGGAAAACGCTGGCAGCCACGCCTTGGGTTGAATGGGCACCGGTCGGCGGCGAACAGGGAATGCTGGTGGTAACCGGATGGCGTATGGCATCGGGAACAAGCAATACCGGCTCTGATATTTTTGTCAGCTTCAACTGCGGAAAGACATGGACCACCATCGACAACTACTATTCCTATACCTGGGCGAGCGACAACGATATCTGGGGATACAGTGTCTGCACCTTCTTCTCTTCGGATGGCGAAACCATGTATTATTGTGTCAACCCAAAGGGAGAAGGCAATATCCGGAGCTGTTTCATGCTCTATAAGATCAAGGTAAGCTGACTATAAAACAGATCGGCATAATGGATCGGAAGATAAGGGATAAAATAAAGGATAAACAAGAAGGAGGGAGAATCCATGACAGAAAATCCGGCAAACGGGATTTCGGACGAAAATTTGCCTGTGTCTGAAAAAGAGGATCTCCTTCCGACTCTCGAGGGAACGGTTTCTCATATCACCTATTGCAATGAGAGCAACGGATATACCGTCTGCGATCTGGATCTGGGGGATGATGAGGCGGTGATCGTAGGCATCCTCCCCGGAATTACCGAGGGGGAAATGATCCGTGTTCAGGGAAAGTGGGAAACCCATTCAACCTACGGGCAGCAGTTCAAGGTGGAGGCATATGAAAGGCAGCTTCCTGTAACCGTCGACGCCATGGTCAAATATCTGTCTTCGGGGGTTGTAAAGGGAATCGGTAAAAAGACTGCGATGAAGATCGTCTCTATGTTCGGAACCGACACCTTTGATGTCATTGAGCATCACCCGGAGTTTCTGTGCGATATTCCGGGAATCTCCCAAAGTAAGGCAAAGGAAATTCAGGCGCAGTTCGAAAGCCGATTCGGAATGCGCAACGTCATGCTCTTCTTTCAGGATTATTTCGGTCCTGCCACTTCCGTCAAGATCTGGAAGCGTTTCGGAAGCGGAGCGGTGGAGCGGGTCAAGCAGAACCCCTATCTCCTCTGCGAGGAAATCAACGGTATCGGTTTTGACCGTGCCGATAAGCTGGCGGAGTCCATCGGTTTTGCCAAAGACTCTGACGATCGGATCAAGTCGGGAATCAAGTATGCCGTGTCCTGCAATGCCACGAAAAACGGTCATACATTTGTTCCCCTTCCCAAGCTGATTCCCCTTTGTGCGGGATTTCTTGATGTGTCTGAGGAGCGGATTGAGGCAGTTCTCAATGAGGGGGTTCCCGGAACCTCTGTCGTCCGTTACGGCGGCACCGCCTGCCTGTATCTGGACGAATATCTGGATGCCGAGCAGACCATTGTTCGGAAAATGATGTTATTGTCCAAGGTTTTCCCCAGAGAGGGAATCGACGGCATTGACCGGCTGATTTCTCAGATCGAGCAGGAGGACGATATTGAATATGCAGCGATGCAGCGTCGTGCCATTCATCAGGCGATGGAGAATGGCATCATGATTCTGACCGGCGGTCCCGGTACCGGTAAAACCACCATTATCCGTGCCATTATCCGAATTTCGGGCAGGATGGGCTATCACGTTGCTCTGGCGGCACCGACAGGTCGTGCGGCAAAGCGTATGTCCGAGGCAACCTCCTATGAGGCGAAGACCATCCATCGGTTGCTGGAGGTCAAATTTGAGGGCGAGGAGCAGACCTTTATCCGAAATGAGAGCAATCTTTTGGATGAGAATTTGTTCATCATTGATGAGGCTTCCATGATTGACACGTTGCTGATGGCGGCACTGCTCCGTGCCATCAAGCCGGGGTCCCGTCTGATTCTCATCGGTGACAGCGATCAGCTTCCTTCGGTGGGAGCCGGTCACGTTCTGTGCGATCTGATCGACAGCGACGCCTTTTCGGTGATCCGCCTGACCGAAATCTTCCGTCAGGCGCAGGAAAGCCGGATTGTTACCAATGCCCACGCCATCAACAGCGGCGAACTTCCTGTTCTGGATGATAAGCAGGGGGATTTCTTCTTTCTGACCCGTGATGAGGAGGATATTCCCAATACCATTGCAGATCTGTGTCTCCACCGACTGCCCCGCACCTACGGAAGTCAGATTACGTCGGAAATTCAGATCATTACGCCCTCCCATAAGGGCAGAGCAGGTACGGAGGTGTTGAACCGCCTGATGCAATCGGTTCAGAATCCTCCCATGAAGGGCAAAAAAGAGCGGAAATTCCGTGATGTCGCCTTCCGTGAGGGGGATAAGGTCATGCAGATCCGCAATAATTATGAGATTGAATGGACCAGAGGCGATGAGGTCGGTGTCGGAATCTTCAACGGCGACATCGGCAGAATCGTAAAAATCGACTTTTCTGCCGAGAAAATGCTGATCAGTTTTGACGACAGGCTGGCGGAATATGCCTTTACCTCCCTTGAAGAGCTGGAACACGCCTACGCCATTACGGTACATAAGAGTCAGGGAAGCGAATATCCGGTGGTGATTCTCCCTATGTTCAGCTATTCCCCCCGACTTCTGACCCGAAATCTGCTGTACACGGCGGTTACCCGTGCCCAGCGAATGGTTATTCTGGTGGGCAGACCTGAGGTTGTGCAGCAGATGGTCATGAACAATCACACCACCAATCGTTATACCGGTCTGCGCTATCTGCTGGCGCGGGCACTACGGGAGCAGGGCTGATATGGGCGGTCGGACGAAGGAAAACAGGCGGATATGTGCATTGAAAAATGCAGTAATGAACCTGATTTTCCCGCCATTCTGTGTGTCGTGCCGCGAACTCTTGCCCTATCGGTTCCATGATTATGAGATTCCTCTCTGCCAGGACTGCCAAAAGAAGTGGGAGGAAGAGAAGCAGACCTTTTGCGTCATCTGCGGAAAACGTCATATCGACTGTTCCTGCGGTGTGCCGGAGCTTGAAGGCAAGGTGTCTGATTTTTTGCATCTTGCCCGCTACACCCCGTGGGACAGTGTCGCCAGACGGATGGTTCTCATGGCAAAGGATCACGGCGATAACAGCCTTTATCGTTTTATCACTCATGAGCTGTCTGCCCTTCTTCGACATCGGGGGATCCCCATTGAGATGGAACGAACGGTTGTGACCGCCATTCCCAGAAATCCTGTAACGGCAAGGGAAGTCGGTGTGGATCAGGGTGTGAAGGCAGCCCGGATGCTGGCGAAGGAGCTGGGAATAGATTATCTAACTTCCTTCAGGCGTGGCAGGGGAAAACAGCAGAAGAATCTGTCCGCAAAGGATCGGGTGGAGAATGCCAGAGTGTCCCTTCAAATCTGCCAATCCTCGGTGAAAAAGCTCCGTGGAAAAAGCGTGATTTTGTACGATGATGTCATCACCACCGGCGCATCCATGGGTCGTGCAGTGGAACTGCTCAGAAATGCAGGGGTTAAGAAGATCACTGTTCTGACCTTTGCCAAAACCATCCGCGATTCTTCCGGCAGGTCGACCGGGGATGATCTTGAGGATTCCTTCGGCGATTTTGATATAGACGCATGAGA
Organism: Eubacteriales bacterium; assembly: GCA_051868045.1. Taxonomy (GTDB): domain Bacteria; phylum Bacillota; class Clostridia; order Oscillospirales; family CAG-272; genus CAKSQF01. The sequence goes on along the minus strand of JBJDZN010000071.1, from coordinate 6,308 downwards.
AACAACGAAAACATCCCCCTGAAATGCCACCATGACATTTCAGGGGGATTGCTTTACAGAAACTGTTTCATCTGTTCGCAGTTGCTCTCTTCGGTCTGAATGACCCGATTGGCAAAGTCGATGATTTCTTTGTTGCATCCGGGGTATTCGTGGAGCTGACGGGTCAGCTTGGTGAATCCGCTCGTATTGCCCCGAACCATGTCCTCGGCGATTTTGGCATCCTCTCCGGAGGACAGACACCGGATAGAGGACACGAATTCGGCGGAAATTTTTGCCATCGCCGGAACATCCTTCGGAGTTCCGCCGATTTTTTTCAGAAGTTCGTCTGCCTCGGTGTAGATATTCTGATATTCATTTAACTGTGAGTTCAGCGCATCGACAAATTTTTCGTCCTTCGCATACTGAATCGCCATTTTGATGCCGTCAATTCCCATTTCCACGTTTTTTCGGATGGAGTTGATCAGTTCTTCGTCGTTCATTGCATTCTTTCCTTTCTCTGCTTTGGTTCACGATCCATCATCATGTGTCTTCTCTTGTCTCGCTTTGTTAGTATGTGCAGGAAAAGTTCAATCATTCAGAAAGAGAAAACGCATTGCAATCGTTCACGAAGAAATTACAGCAGAGCGAATGGCGATTGGATCAACTTTGCTATTTACAGAGTATCAAATTTTTCGCCGACCTTTGCTTCGTCGCTGTAAAGCTCACGCGGCAAAATATTGGGATATGCGTGCCACTGCCGGATAGACATTGTTCCTCTGCCGCCGGTCAGCTTCCGAACCGTGCCATCGGGATAGGTAAACTTACCTTCAACGGTGTCATAGATCAGTGTAGCCACAGGGTTATCAGGAACCCGGAAAGTGACGCCCCAAGTGCGGGCATTGCACACATGGGCACGGACTTCATACACACCGTCCTCGACCTCAATTCTGATGTGATACCAGGTAGGAACAAAACCGTCCAGTTCCCGCATGAAAGCCCAGTCCTCATGCTCAATGGTCATCTTGCCTTCGGGATAGTAGCGGTCCTTCTCCAGGTCATAGATCGCAAAGTCCTTCATGCCCAGCCGCATATCATACATGGAGGAGTGTACTTCGTTGAAGGTAATATAGCCCCAGTCCTCCCAGCCGCCGAGTTCGGCAGCAGAAGAATCGACGGCGACATAGCGTTCCCGTTGACCGGTTCCCTTAACCTTAACGGTCTTTCCCCGGTAAGTGAATTCACCGTCCACATCACCGGACCAGTTATAGCCATAGGTGATGGAATGCTGGGTCAGATACGAGGGCTTTTCCCGACCATACCAGAGGGGATACCCATGGGCTCTGTGCCAAAGGTCTGCTTTGTATTCGCCGTCCATGGAATCCGTTTGAATGTGCCACCGACCATCGTCAAAGCACTCTACGCTGTACTGGGGACCGCAGGTTACAAGGACGCTGTGCTCCCGATTTTCAATCTTCATGGTTCCCTGGGGGTTCCGAAACATTTTGTTCAGCACAGCACCGGGATATTCGGCGATCTTATAAATGGAGCTTTTGAGTTGACGGACATGACCCTTTCCCTTTGACATGCAGATCGTGACCAAATCCATCTTCTCCAGATTCATGGAGAGAATGGAGCCGCCAAGGGCATACAGTTCGCCATCGTCTCCTTCCACATTGAACTCATACAGCCAATCCAGAAAACCGCTCCGGACCTCTTCCACGACTCCATTTCTGGACTCGTCAGCTAAAGTAACTTTAGGATTTTCAATTTTCATTTTCAAGTGACTCCTTTCAGATTTTTATTGAGATATCCTTATCCTGCCAACAGACCATGTGTTTTTTGGCAGACGGCATACCGTTCCTCAAACTTTTGATCAATCAGCGGGGGTGATCCTGCTCAATGGAGTTGTCATGACGCATTCGGCATCTTTTCTATTCAGAATATTGGGGTTTACAACCTTCATTATAACCCTATTATACCGACCATTTGTTTATTTAATGCTTGAATTTTGTTTACGAAAAATTAATTTCGATTTTGTGATATAGAAAATGTGATCCCCCAATTTATACAATAACGATTCTTTTTTTTAGTCTGGATCTTGACAGGGTGGTTCAAATCCGGTGAAAAAGGCAAACCAAATAAGTGTTGCAAATACGAAAATCCCCCGGAAAACCTTGATTTTCCGGGGGTGAGCATTTTCGAGGGTAAAAATCCAGTCGATCAGCGCTTGCTGAACTGAGGCGCACGACGGGCTGCCTTCAGACCATACTTCTTTCTTTCCTTCATACGAGGGTCACGAGTAAGAAGTCCGGCCTTCTTCAGAGGAGAACGGAACTCCTCGTTGGAGGTAACAAGGGCTCTTGCAATACCGTGACGGATTGCGCCTGCCTGTCCGGAGAAACCGCCGCCGTTTACGAGAGCGATAACATCGAACTTGCCGGTAGTAGCTGTTACCCCAAAGGGCTGGTTGACAATCAGCTTCAGAGTTTCAAGACCGAAATAATCGTCGATATCACGACCGTTGATGGTGATAACACCGGTTCCGGGGATCAGACGAACTCTTGCAACAGAGCTCTTTCTTCTGCCTGTTCCGTAGAAATAGGGCTTTGCACTGGTATATAACATATCCTATAAACTCCTTTCTGATTAAATCTCAATTGCGGTGGGATTCTGAGCGGCATGAGGATGCTCAGCACCTGCATAAACGTGCAGGCGGGTGATGCTCTTGTCGCCGATGGAGTTGTGGGGAAGCATTCCCTTAACTGCCAGTTCCATTGCCATTTCGGGTTTGGTTGCCATCAGATTCTTGTAGGATACAGACTTCAGTCCTCCGATGTATCCGGAGTGATGGTAGTAGCGCTTCTGCGCCAGCTTCTTGCCGGTGAGAACAGCCTTGGATGCGTTTACAATTACAACAAATTCACCGCAGTCAACATGAGGGGTGTACTCGGGACGGTGCTTGCCGTTGAGGATCGTTGCAGCCTTTGCAGCTACGATACCCAGGGGCTTTCCGGCAGCGTCCAGGACATACCAACCACGGGTTACGGTTTCTTTTTTAGCCATGTAGGTAGCCATTTCAGTGATCTCCTTTATTTACTTAGCTTTTTTGCAACAGTCAGATTATAGCACAGTGAAGTTCGTTTGTCAAGGGTTTTTGCGGATTTTTTTTGCGGATTTCAAAAAAATCCGCAAAAATCTCTCGAAACCTCACGAATACTCGCAAATTCTCACTTGTACGATTTTGCCAAAATATATTTGTTTACAATTTATTCTTAATTTGGGTCACCGAATCTGACAAAATCCTTGTTCCAAAAGTGGCATACTGTAAACAGACATAGAATCCGACATACCGGAATAAGATGGTAGCGGGAATGGCAATGAAGCCACGAAACAGAAAGGAACTTGAGGATTATGACGGAAAACAGATACTTACCGGAAGGGATGCTGTTCGGCAGCCCTGAAAATACAGAGAGCCTTGCCACGACGGTGGGACTGGAGCGTGCCATGGCACAGGGGCGGATTTTGGAATCCACGGCAATCCTGTGCGACAGTGGACTGAATCTGACGGTGGACCTTGGCGGTATCCGTGGGATTATGCCCAAGGAAGAGGTGATCTACTCGCCCACCGGGGAAGCGGTCAAAGATATTGCAATTATCTCCCGGGTCGGCAAGCCGATTTGCTTCAAAATCATGGCAATTGAGTACGACGAGAACGGGAAGCCAACGGCAATTCTGTCGAGGCGCAGTGCCCAGATGGAGTGCGTCCATAAATATCTGATGTGCCTGGAGAGCGGCGATATTATTCCGGCAAAAATCACTCATTTGGAGCATTTCGGTGCCTTCGTGGATGTGGGCTGTGGAATTGCCTCCCTTTTGTCCATCGACTGTATTTCGATCTCCCGGATCTCCCATCCCAAGGACCGATTCTATGTGGGCATGAGCATCAAAGCGGTGGTGAAATCCATCGACTATGAGACCTGCCGGATCTATGTGACCCATAAAGAGCTGTTGGGAACATGGGAGGAGAATGCTTCCCACTTCAAGGTGGGGCAGACGGTCATGGGGATTGTTCGCTCGGTGGAGGAGTACGGAATCTTCATTGAACTGTCCCCGAATCTGGCAGGACTTGCCGAATACCGGGAGGGCATCAGCGTCGGACAGTCGGTGGCGGTCTATATCAAGAACATCATTCCTGAGCGAATGAAGATCAAGCTGGTGATCATCGACTCCTGCAAGGGTGAACAGAGTGCCGTCAAGATGGAATATTACATTCCCTCCGATCGGGTCCATATGGACTATTGGCGTTATTCACCGGTGGGAACCGCTAAGATCATTGAGAGCAAGTTCAGCAGTTAAGATTATGTGAAGAAATGCCTCCTTGTCGCATTTTGCAGTGCGGCAGGGAGGCATTTTGAAAGGGTAAGGGAGTTAGAGCGGGAATTCCTTTGCCTTTCCCGGTACGACCTCAATGGGACCGATCAGCCTTTGGAGCTTATCTTCCTCGTAAAGAGGGAAGCGGATGAAGAAATCCCCGAAATCATCGGAAAGGATCAAAGCAAGATAGCCACGGTGGTTGACGACACCCTCGTATTGACCGATTTTATACGGTTTGAACCGTTCTGAATAGATGGGTTCATCCTGAACCCACTCGTCAACGGCGATCGCTTTTTTGATCTGCTTCAGAGAGCGGATATCCGATCTGGGGATGACGAATTTCCCGTCGAAGTTGAACAGGATCAAATCGCCATTCTGAACGGCGCATCGGATCATCTGTGCCTGATAGTTGAAAGGGTTGAGGGTAAAAGGATACTGCTTTTTCGGTTTGCCTTTGTTGATTTTGTAGCAGCAGTAGAAAATTTCGATGTTCTCGGCGTTATCGGGAAGATTTAGGCTCTTTGACTGGGTCTCCGCAATCTCCGATGCCTGCTTGCTGAGTCGTTCAAGTTCCCCCGATTTTTGGACCTTATTTTTCATTGAGCGTTCGATCAGGACAAGAGCCAGATGAACAACGGCACAGACAAAAGCGGCGATAATGAGCCAGGACGCATTCTCGAACATCTGCTGCAAGGAGATGTTCGGACTTGAACGGATAACGCCTGCCAAGGTGACTAACACAACAAACAGACAGATGTATTTCACAATGGAAAGTCCCAGAGGAAGCCGGGACTTTTTCTCTGTCAGGTTTAATGAATTCAGAAGGGTATTCTGCTGTTCCTGTTCGTCTTCATTCACTCTTTCGGTGATAAAAGACTCTCCGTCATATTTTTCGGTATCAATATTGATGTCAAAAACAGATTTCATCTTATGGAATCACCTTTCTACATCAGACAGCATTTGCTGAATGATCTTAGCCGAGCGCAGGGCGGCTTTTCTCTCAAATTCGTCATAGGAAATTTTCGCTTCCTTGCCTGCCAGATCGGAGATTGCCCGAACGATGGCGAAGGGAACCTTGTTCAGATAGCAGACCTGGGCAATGGCGGCACCTTCCATTTCGGCTGCTGCGGCACCGAATTCACGGATCAGCCGCTCCTTGAGGGCAGGATCGCAGACGAAAATGTCTCCCGATACCACCGTACCCAGGATGGTCTTGCCTTCGCCGCCCACTTTTTCTGCTGCTGACTCAAAGCGATTGATGAGATTTTTGTCGGCGGGAAAGCGGCTGACAGCCGTTTTTTCGCCTCCTGCGCAGGGAAGATGTCCTCTGACATATCCGAATCCTGTCAGGTCAAAATCGTGCTGTACGGCGTCTGTGGCGATCACCAGATCGCCTACCTCCAGTCTTTCGTCCAGACCACCGGCAACGCCGGTGTTGACGATAGCATGGACCTGAAAACGGTCGATGAGAATCTGGGTAATCAAAGCGGCGCAAACCTTTCCGATTCCGCACATGACCACCACGACCTCTTGTCCTCCGATTTTTCCCTTTGAGAAGACGGTTCCCGCAACAGAACTGTCCAGTCTGTCCTCCATGGCAGACAGAAGACTGTCCACCTCAATCTGCATGGCACCGATAATTCCGAGCATGAAAATATCCTCCTTACTTGTGATCGGGGTAGGTAAAATCCCAGTCTCTGCTGTCCAGTGCTGCAAGATAGCGTCGACATTCCAGCTTCGCCGCATCAACCGAGAGACAACGGTAGTTTCCGCATTCCTCCCGTTTGGCACCGACCATTTCCCCCTCATGGGAGATGATTTTTTTCAGTGTGTCCTTGACATAACCAAGGACCGATTCTTCAGGAACATTCCGCAGCAGCAAATAGAATCCGGTCTGACAGCCCATGGGACCGAAATATATAACGGAATCCTTGATTTCACTGTTGCGGATATAG
>JBJDZN010000070.1:0-16489 GCA_051868045.1 Eubacteriales bacterium | reverse complement strand
GGCGATGGCGGATTCGGAATCCGGAACGGATCTCAGTTGCCGCCTTCAAGACCCTTGATGACATCCGCACAGCAATTCTGCTCCAGAATCCAGACATATGCCGAGCAGGTTTCTCTGTTGGCTCTTGCATAGAAGGGAATCAGAATGCAGTCGTACTCGGTATCGTTGCGGTAAACGGTGGTGTGAACCGTCACCACGCCGCCCAGCAGATCTTCCTCAAAGACGGCGGTCAGGGATGCGTTGACATCCAGCTTGATCGAATTCTCGCTCGAGGCGATGCCGGGAATGTTCTGATTGTCGGTGGACTCGACGCACATAACCAGCGGACCGTAGGTGATGGCGACTCTGCCTTGGTCTGCTACGACCTGCTCGTCGGCATAGGAACGGACGGGAATCAGGGTCAGGGTGTATTCCACGATGTCACCCGCATTGACCTGAAGAACGGCAAAACCGTTTCTCTCGGTGATCTCCACGGCTTCTCCGTTGAGTGTCAGGGTGATGGGCTGATTCTTTGCCCATTCGGGGATCCGGATGGCAAGTTCAAAACTGCCGCTCTCAATGGAGATTTTCGTGTTTCCGCTCCAGGGCATATCGGTGTTGACCGTCAGAACCCGTTCGCCGTTTGTCAGGGTGGAGCTGACGAACTGGTTGATATAGACGGTGGAATCGGTGTAGGAGTAGATGTAGTTTGCCAGCGTCGAATAGAATTTCAGGAACATAGGAGGACAGCAAGCGCAGTCATGCCATTCCCAACGGTCGTCATTGATGGAATTCAGGGGCTGAGTATAATAGAAACGGTCGCCGGAAAGGGAAGTGCAGCCCAGAATGCCGTTGTACATCAGACGCTCGATGGTGTCTCCGTAGGAGCTGTCTTCAAAGGATTCGGAAAGATATTCGGTGAAGAACGCCATGGCGACCTGTGCGCAGGTCTCGCAGTAGCCGTTATTGGGCAGATCGTAGTCGTCTGCGTAGGCTTCATCCTGACCGGTGGCACCCACGCCGCCGGTAATGTACATCTGCTTGCCCACAATGTTGGTCCAAAGGTTCTGCGCCGTTTGCAGATAGGTCAGATTGTTGAATTCCTGACCTGCGGCGGCAATTCCGGTGTAGAAGAGATTGGCACGGACGGCGTGACCCTCTGCCACTACCTGATCGAAGTAGTAGAGATCGTCCTGGGCATACTTGCCGTACAGGGTGTTGTTGACCCGCCCCTCGGAATTGCCACGGTTCTCAATCCAGAATTTCACCAGATCGGCATATTCGGCAATGTCGATGGACAGAGGGTACTTGTCGCTGTACTGTTCCATTTCTTCTACCAGTCCGTCGGTGTCCCGAAGCAGACGGTAAAGCTCCAGCAGAGCTTCCTCGGTCAGGGAGTGGGAGGGAACCATGTTGATCTTGGGCGTTCCGTCCGCCTTAGTGCCGTAACCGTAATTATCGGCAATGAACTCGGCAAAGCGGATAGCAACGAAGAGCAGTTTGGTCTCACCGGTTGCCTTGTAATAATGAACCGCAGCCTCTGCCATGCAACCGAAATTGTAGCATTCATGATACCAGATGCCCTGACCGTGCTCGTCAAAGTACTGACCGGGCTTTGCCAGCATGGCGTGCGTGGAAAGATAACCGTTTTCACTTGTCATGGAAGCACGGTAGACCACGTCAATATAGGAATCCACCTTTGCCTTCAAATCGGGATCGTCGTAGACTGCAAGAAAATCGCCGGCAGCGGTGATGGTCTCGAAGAGCAGACCGTCCAGCCAGGGATTGTTTTCGGGGGTTCCGCCGCCATTGATGACCTTTTCAAAGTTGCGCAGTGCGCCCTGGTCGATAAAGTGATCGAAGACGATATCAATGGTTTTGGAAGCATACATTTCCACCAGTTCCTTCCAGAATCCGTCCAGAAGCTCGACTTCCGTGACATCGGCAGGGGTGATGGAGGTGGTATCCCGATCCAGTACGCTGAATCGAACGGTGTAATCCATGTCGTAATCGGTCAGGTGAACGGTAGCGGTACCGGTGGTGCTGTCAGCCTGAGTCACCGTGCAGGGAGAGTCGACACCGTCCACGGTGCAGCTTGCCGTTACCGTGGGAACCGTTGTTGCCCCGTTTGCCAGTGTGCGCAGATAGGAGGTCTGCTTCAGACTGAATTCCCGGATCTCCTCGCCGTCAACAGAGATGGTGATTTCGGTATTTTCGGGTAAGAAGGCAGATTTGTCCATTTGAATGCTCCATTTCTCGGAAAGATAGTTCTGAATATTATAAAGATCGGTTTTGTCGGGCGTACCCTTGATCAGCAGAATCTCGCCGATCAGACCGTCCATACACTGGCTGTAGCTGCCGTTTGCGCCGATGTAGATGGGTGCCTGATTGAGAGCGACGGTACTGACAGAGGAGACCAGGGTGCCGATCATACTGCCGTTGATGTACAGGTCGGAGGTTGTCCCCGATTTGGAGGATACCAGAAGGTAGGGGGTGTTCATGGACAGGGTTGCGGTGGAGGATCCGAAATCCATAAAGGCACCGGTGGTGTCCTTCCAGCCCGCATTGAAACGGCAGTCACTGTTGATATTGAAGTACCACTGATGATCCCAGGGTGCGCCGGACGCCAGCTTGGAAAAGATCTGGTTCTGGTCGCTGTTGGCAGTATAGGTGCGCGCCTTGATGACGGTTACAATGGTGAAATCGTAAAAGTCAAGAATTTCACTGCCTTCCACCGTGTAGGAGGTATTCTTTGTACAGCTCAAAGCGGGAAGACCGCCGATTCCGTCGGTCTGAAGGGTGCCGCAGGTGCGGTTTGCAACCGCTTTGTACTGATCGCCTGCCAGATTGGCAATCTCCTTGACATCCTCACCGTCGGCGGCATTCAGGGAGGACAGGTCATACCAGATCAGCAGATTCTCAAGATCGGCAGGGGTAAAGGTTTCAGGCGTAGTGGTAGGCTCGGGAGAGGTTGCGGGATTTTGCGATGTTTCGGTATTCGACGCCGTTGTATCCGAACTTGTTCCCGATGTGCTATCGGTGTTTCCCGAAGGTGAACAGGAAATCAGAAAATTCATCGTCATAGCTCCAAGTAAAACCCATGTAAGCCATTTTTTTGCTTTATTCATGGTGAATCATTCCTTTCTTCTAAAAATATGCTTTGTTTGAATTGACAAAGGATTATCCCTTTGAAAAACGGTCGTTCCATTTATTTCCGGCACTTCCCGCCGAGAGGCGGAAAGTGCCGGCGGTAGGGTCAGACCGAAGGTCGGCTTAACCCATTTGAATGCTCCATTTATTGGAAAGGTAGATCTGCAAATTCTGAAGATCGGTCTGGCTCGGTGCGCCCTGAATCAGCAGAATTTCGCCGATCAGACCGTCCATGCACTGGCTGTAACTGCCGTTTGAACCGATGTAGATGGGCACCTGATTGAGGGCTACCGTATCAACGGAGGAGACCAGCGTACCGATCAGACTGCCGTTGATGTACAGATCGGAGTTGGTTCCCACTTTGGAAGAAATGAGGATATAGGAGGTATCCATGGAAAGAGCGGCATCTGCGGAACCCAAATCCATAAAGGCACCGGTGGTGTCCTTCCAGCCCGCATTGAAGCGGCAGTCGCCGTTGATGTTGAAATACCACTGATGATCCCAGGGATCGCCTGCGGCAAGCTTGGAAAAGATCTGGTTCTGGTCGCTGTTGTTGACATAGGTGCGCGCCTTGATGACGGTGATGATGGTGAAGTCATGGAAGTCCAGCGTTTCACTGCCTTCCACCGTGTAGGAAGTGTCTTTCGAGCAGCTCAGAGCGGGCAGTCCGCCGATTCCGTCGGTCTGGACGGATCCGGTGGCACCGTTTGCAACGGCTTTGTACTGATCGCCTGCCAGATTGACCACCTCGTTAACTTCTGTGCCGTCGGCATCTTCCAGAGTGGAGAAGTCGTACCAGATCAGCAGACCTTCAAGATCGGAAGGGGTAAAGACGACCGGATTGGTGGGGTTCGGATCGGTGGTTGAGGTGGTAACTTCGGGGGTGGTTACTTCTTGGGTGGTTTGAGCGGGCGTTGTCGAGGTGGTCGAAGACGACGTATTCGACTGGGTTCCGGATGTGGTGGGTGTGTCTTCATTGGGCGAACAGGAAATCAGGAGATTCAGGGTCAATGCTCCGAACAGAATCCATGTCAGCCATTTCTTGGTGTTTTTCATGCTTTTTAATTCCTTTCTTTGCATAAAATTTTTTTATTTGGATGAATATACCCGACAGTCGATTCCGCGTTCCCAAAAGAACTCGGGGTGTGGACTGATTTCAGGCAATTCTCCGGAAATCGGACAGTCAAGTCCGAATTTTCGGTATTTTACTGGGGTAAAGCGGTTGTATCCCAAAAGCTCTACCCGACGAAGGCTTCCGAGGGCGGCGGCAAAATCGGCAATTGCCTTCTGATTGTCGATGGTGTCGGTGATTCCGGGAATCAGGGGGACTCTCAGCGTGAAGGGAAGATTGGCGACAGAGAGCGAACGGATGTTGGCGAGAATCTGACCGTTGGTGCGTCCGGTGTAGGTTTTGTGCAGATCGCTGTCCCATAGCTTGAGATCCACGAAGATCTGATCCATGCGCAGGCAAAGATGAAGAAAACTGTCGGGATCGGCATAGGCACAGGTTTCAAGTGCCTTGTGAACCTGCGGTAGCCTGTCGCAGACCTCGGACAGGAAATCCGCCTGCAGGGTGGGTTCTCCTCCCGAAAAGGTCACGCCGCCGTATTTGATGAAATCACCGTAACTCTGAATCTCGTCGGCAAGCTCTTGCGGACGGTATCGTTTGCCGACGGCAGTCAACAGTCCCTTGGGACATCGGTAGAGACAGACTCCGGCGTTCCTGCATTCGGGATGACGGCAGGGCGATTGACAGAGATTGCAATGGGTACATTCCTTCTCCCGCTTGAAAAGTTGAATCTCCGGCGATATTCCTTCGGGATTGTGGCACCAGACGCATCGAAGGGGACAGCCTTTTAGAAACACGGTCAGCCGAACTCCGTCGCCGTCGTACTGTCCAAGCTCCTTGATGTCAAAAACGACTCCGGTACTCATGGCGCAAACTCCTGTCTTCGGATGATCTGCTCCTGATACTCACGGTCCAGCTCCACGAAGTAGGCGGACCAGCCCCAGACACGGACAATCAGACTCCGGTAGTTTTCCGGATGCTTCTGAGCATCCTTCAATACCTCCGCATCCACGGCGTTCAGCTGAAGCTGATGCCCACCCCGCTCCACAAAGCACTTTACCAGCATGGCGACCGATTTCATGCCGTCCTTTGTCAGGAAGCTGTTGGCATGGAACTCCATGGTCAGGGGACCTCCGTTGATGGTGCGGGTCAGATCGGGCTTGGTAAAGGAGGCAATCACCGAAAAGGGACCCTTGTTTCGGACATACAGTCCCGGAGAATAGTTGGTTCCGTAGGGCTCGGCGGCATTTTTGCCGTCGGGCGTGGCAAAATGCTCATCTTTGTGCAGATAGAACATGGCAGATCCGGTACCTGCCCGGAATCGCCCGCCCCGCTCGTTCCGAAGCGGTTCCAGCGTATCGGCAAAGAGAGCCAGAAGCTCGCAGGCAAAACGGTCCACCTCGTCTATGTTGTTTCCCATTTTGAGGGGAGAACTTCTCAGAAGAGCCTGATCGCCCTCAAAACCCCGGAAGTCGGCGGTAACCATGGTAAGCATCCGGGATGCTGAAATTTCACCTGTTTCAAAGACAAAGTGACGGATTGCCGCCAGCGAATCGACGGCGGTGGACAGTCCCACTCCGTGGATTCCGTAACTGTTGTATCGGTTGCCCTTCGACACATCCCGCCCGGTTTCAGGACAGCCCTCCTCCATGATGGACAAAAAGGGAGCCGGCAGAATGAACAGGTTTGAGACGCCGGCGGTCAGACGGGCGATCTCTTTTCGGACTTCCTCCTTGACACGGGTATAGAAAGCGTCGAAATCGGCGCAGTCGGGAAGGAAGGGAAGAGCGGCGTTGACTGCTTTCGGGAAGGACAGGGCAGCGATGTTGGGAATCTCCATGCCGTACCCCGGGATGATGAACTCCCAACAGGCGGCAACCACATAGTTGTAGGCATCCTTGGGATCATATCCCAGGGCAAGCAGTCCGGGAATGACCACATCATCGTTGGAATATTGGGGGAACCCCAGTCCTTTTTTGGTCAGTTCGGTGGCGGTGAGATAACGCTCGTCGGGGGTCTTTCCGGACACCCGCAGATTGATCTTGGGATCGGCAAGACAAAGCTCGCCGCAAGCCGTCATGCACAGCTCGGACAGCAGGTTGTAGCAGTCCTGACCGTTCTCATCATAGCCGCCCAGCATGACCGACTGCCCGTCATCTCCCTGCTGCATTCCGGGGTAGAGATCGCTGTCCAGATTAAAGGACAGGAAAAATTCTTCCAGAAGTTCAAGCGCAGAATCCCTTGTCAGCCGTCCCGCCGAAAGATCGGCGGCAAGATAGGGATACAGGAACTGATCCAGCCGACCGACGATCACATGATATTCTCCCTCTGCCCAGACGGTAAAGTGAAGAATCCGGAAGAACTGGAGAGCTTCCCCGAAACTTTTTGCTCCATGATAAGGAATCCTTGACAGAATATCGGCGACATAGGTGTTTCCCACTTCTTCTGCCCGTTGACGGTAGCATTCGCAAAGCGACAGCAGGGCGGTTATTTCACCCTTTTGCACCGTGAAAAGCTCGCCTTCTTTGCCGTCAAGCTCGGAGAGAACACCCGACAGCCCGGATGCGATGATTTTGCCGTAATCGGGGCAAATGTTGGAGACGGTTCCTCTTTCATGGAGAAAATGACTCTCCCGCAGTATCGCCAGTTCTTCGTCGGAGCAGAGATCGGGGAAATTGGCGGTTGTGCGCTGAAAGACGATTCTGGCATCCGGATCCACAATCGGGACCTCAGCGTTCAGTCGGCAGATAAGCCGTTTGCCGGCACGGCAGAGCATGGAATCCCCGGGACGGCGAAAAAACTCCGAAACGGCAGGACTTACGGACCTGCGGTGAACCTTGTGATCCCCTCTGAGCAGGGCATCACGCATCCTTTGAATCCGATCGGTCATGGCGAACCTCCTTGTTTTGACTGTGAAAAAGGGAAAAAACGTTAAACCGTATTATAATGAACCTTGCAGTAGGCCGTTCGGAACTCTCCGGGGGACAGCCCCACGCATTTCCGGAAGACCCGCAGAAAATATTTATCGCTGTGAAAGCCGCACAAGGTGGCGATTTCCTTGATAGGCTTGTCTGTACAGAGCAGAAGCCGTTTTCCTTCTGCGATTTTGTTTTCGGTAATGTGACTCGCAAGCGTTTTGCCGGTGACCCGCTTGATCAGGGTGGTCAGATATTCACAGTTGTAGCCAAAATGATTGGCAACCTCTGCCACTCGGGTCACGGAAGTGCTGTTCAACCGAATCCACTCCAGAACCTGAGCGGCAATATAGTCCGCTTTTCCGCCCTCACCCGTGTGTGTGACCTGCCTCACATAGCCGTCGGACAGTTCCATGAGAAGAATGTTCAGAAGATAATTGCAGATGGGTTCCCGGTAAAGACTACCGCTTCGGGAGCGATCAATCAGTTGATGAAAAATCAGACGGAGCTGATCGGGATTGGCGACTTTTCCGAAAATCGGCAGATAAATCCGATTGCCGATCTCTCCCGCATCGGGAAGAGTACTTCCGTCGAAGAGCGTTGCCCTTTCCAGATAGAAATGGCACCAATAATGGCGAAGCCCCGGTGCGCAGGGTGCCGTTCCGTAGTGACGGATGCCGGCGGGCAGGAGCAGAAAACTGCCGGGGGTCAGACGGTACTCCTGATCCTCAACGGCAATGCGATACTCCCCTTCGTTGCCCAAAAGCAGAACGAAGGTATCCAGAATCCGTTCGGGATGGACGGCACCGCCGTCCTCGCAGATGAACTGTCCGCTTGTGCAGTATCTTGCCGGCTGTTCCGAAAGATAAACCAGATCCATGATAATCTACCCCTTTCATTGTCGGCTCCTGCCTGTATTATATCTGTCCTCGGAATGTTTGTCAATGGGTTTTGAAAACTAACTAAGAATCGTACACCTTTTATGAGTTTGAAAGAACCCTGAATCTTTGTGCAAAATCTTCAAATTATTTGTCTGCGGATTCAAAATACAGAAAAAGGTGTACAAAACTGATCTGATGAAAATGCCGCCTTGACAAAAAACGGCAAACAAGGTATAATGAAATAAGATACTTAATCCGGCAGGCGGAATGTGGAACTGTCCGTCGAATCAAGCTGTTATGGAACGGAGGAACGAAATGAAAGTCATTACCCGATTGCTGCCCTTTCTTTTGGCGGGTGCGATTCTGCTGACGGGATGCACTCAATCCGCCCCTGATGCAGGGGAGGATACCGGAACATCGGAACAGGATCTTGTCACATCGCCGCTGACCCAGGATCTCCCGCCGATCTCCTCGGAAACGGAGAAAACGCCCGTAAACGGCGTATTGGTGGAATACTATTCCGGAACCGACCTTGATGAATTCGTGACGCTGGAAAAGCAGGATCAGATCGACTTTACCTTCCGATCGGGCAGATCGCCGGTAAGCGGCGCACCCAAAAGTTATTATTCCCTTTGTATCCGTGGAAAAATCCTTGCTCCGGCATCGGGGCAGTATACCCTGATTTCTGCGGCGGACGACGGGATTCAACTGACGCTGAACGGCGAGACGGTCATAAACGATGCGGGACCCCATACCGAGACCGAATGCTCTGCAACCGTCAGCCTGACGGAAGGCGAAACCTATCCCTTTACCTTACGCTATTACAACGGGGAAGGGGAAGGCGTTCTGAAACTGTATTGGCAGACAGCACAGGGTGAAAAAACGTTGATTCCGGCTGACGCACTCTTTCTTCCCGACGATCCGGTGAAAATCGTTCTGTCGGATGCCGACGGGCAAATGCAGGCGACTGCTTACCCATTGGATGGTTTCGACGGCTGCACCCTGGTGTTGGAAAAGCTGGGCAGCGACGGCAGTGTGACCGACAAATCGGTGGTCAGACTCGGCGATGCCGATAGAGCAACGACCCTTCCCGCACTTGAGGGAGAAAAATTCCGAGCCTATCTGACGAATGGAGAGAATGAAATGATAACCAATCTGGAAGCAAAGGCATACGGTGCCGATCTGACCCTGACCATTGATCCCGCCCGGACGGCGGGTACCCTGTCTCCCTACCTGACGGGTGCCTGCCTGGAGGATGTCAACCACGAGGTATACGGCGGAATCTGGTCGCAGATGATCTACGGCGAATCCTTCGCCGAAGCCGCCGGGAATACCAATCTGTCGGACGATTTCGAGGCGGTGGACGGAAACTGGACGGTGAAGGGAGATACCCTTGTCACCGAAAAGAAATCGGACGGTGCCAAATTGGTGGTGAACGGAACCGAATCCGAGCAGGGAAGCTGTTCGGTGGACCTGAAACTGTCCGGCGAGGGTCCTGTCGGATTCATGCTGAAGGCTTCTTCGGTGCGCCCGGGAGCCGACAATTTCTACGGCTATGAGATCGCCCTCGGCAATAACTTCCTGCGTCTGGCAAAGCATGAGAATAACTACACCCTGATCCGTGAATATTCCTGCGATGCCCCGCAGGGTCAGTGGGTCAATCTTCGGGTGGACTATACCCGGGACGGCATGAGTATCTATGTCAACTCGGAAAAGGTCGCCGATTATACCGATCCAAACCCTTTGACCGGCGGTTCGGTGGGACTGCGGGCGTGGAACGCCGAGGCAGAGTGGAAGAATCTGACGGTGTCGGGCGAGGCGGTGGACTTTGTCGCCTCCGAGTCGGTGCTGAACTGTTCTTCCGCATGGGACGCAGAGCTGATCGGCGGCGGACAGGGATCGGCATCCCTGTGCTATGATAATGTCTTCAAGGACGGGCAGTCTCAACGGCTTACCTATCAGGGAACCGGCGGAAAACTGGTACTGTCCAATTCGGGGCTGGATCGCATGGGCATGAACTTTGAAGCGGATAAGCTCTATGAGGGCTATCTGTATGCCTCCTCTGAGGTGGGATGCCGTCTGACTCTCACTTTGGAAAGCGGGGACGGAAGCAAAATCTATGCCGAAAAGACCATTGAGGTCAAAGGCGACTATCAGAAATACAGTTTTGAGCTGACGCCCGATACCGCCGATCCGGCAGGAAGATTTGCGATTTCCCTGACCGAGCAGGGTTCGGTGGATCTTGGATATGTCTATCTCCAGCCGGGTCAGTGGGGACGCTATCAGGGTCTTCCGGTTCGGAAGGATGTGGCAGAGGCACTGGAGCAAAGCGGAATTACCGTCCTGCGCTACGGCGGTTGTATGGCAAACGCCGCCGAATACCGTTGGAAAAAGATGCTTGGGGCTCCCGAGGATCGTCCCGTTTATACGGGCTGGTGGTACGGTAAATCCTCCAACGGATTCGGAATCGTGGATTTTCTCGATCTCTGCGAGGCACTGGGCGTGCTGGCGGTTCCCGATTTCAACAGCTACGAAAGCCCCGAGGATATGGCGGATTTCGTCCGCTTTGCTCTGGGAACCGATCCCGAGGACGAATGGGTGCAGAAGCGGATCGAAATGGGACATCCCGAGCCCTATAACCTGACGATGATTGAGATCGGCAATGAAGAGAAGATCGACGCCGCCTATGCAAAACGCTTCAATGCCATTGCCGATGCAATCTGGGCGATGGCTCCCGAACTGACGCTGGTGGTGGGCGACTTCGCCTATTCTCAGGTGATTACCGATCCCTATCATTTTACCGGAAGCGATTCGGGCATTACCACCCTTGCCAATCATAAGATCATCCTTGATCATGCTGCGGAAAAGGGAGGAACGGTCTGGTTCGACATTCATTGGTGGAGCGAATCGGGAACCCAGCCTGACAGTTATATCAAAGCGGCACTGAGCCTGTATGCAAGACTGACCGAGATCTGCCCTGAGTCTGATCCCAAACTGTGCATTTTTGAGTTGAATGCCAACTCCCATACCCTGGAGAGGGCATTGTGCAACGCCTATGCCATCAATACGGCAAGGCAGTACCCCGACATTTTCCCCATTATCTGCTCGGCGAACTGCCTGCAGGTGGACGGATGCAACGATAACGGATGGGATCAGGGACTGGTATTCATGAATTCGGACAGCGTTTGGCTTCAGCCGCCCGCCTATGCCGAAATGCTGTTTGCGTCATCCTATCAGCCGACTCTGCTGGAGATTGTTGATCCCAAGCCTTCGTCTCTCCATAGTTTTTCGGCGGCGGTGTCTGAGGATGGAAAAACGGTCAGTGTCGTGCTGTTGAACCGTTCCGGCAGCGACCTGCGGGTCCTTCTGGACTGTGAAGGGGTCAGCAAAATCACGGTGCAGAGCTATGACGGCAGTCTGAAGGATGTGAACACGGCGCAAAGTCCCACCGCATCCGTTCCCCGTCAGCCCTGCGAACAGAACAGCCCCATCGTTACCCTGAGCGGATACAGCCTGACAGTCGTAACGCTAACCGTTGAATAAGCGGAATTTGCCTTTTTGTCATGAAGACGGGCAAGACTGCCCGTCGGACAAAGCGAATCCTTTGATCGAATCGGGGCGGTGCATTTGCCATGCGCCGCCCCGATTTTTCCGTCTGTTCATACGGATCCGATCGGGCGACGGACAAACCTTCCCCGGGAGAGGCAGTCCCTCTGTGCCGGAAAATTCCTCTTTTTACACATCTGAAACATTTTCGTAACACCCATAAAACAACTTGTCTGTACAATAAAAATAGACAAATGTGGATAATCTTTTGATAGGTTACGGAGGAGAAAATCATGGAAAATTATATACAGTTTCAGGATGTAACAAAAACTTATGGAGAAGGGGACGCAAAGGTTGTTGCTTTGAATAAGGTTTCCTTTTCCATATCCAAGGGAGAATTCTGCGTTCTGCTGGGGTCATCCGGCGCAGGAAAGACCACCCTTCTCAATATGCTGGGCGGAATGGATACCCTGACTGACGGGAAAATTTTCTTCGATGGGCGGGATCTGTCCTGTCTGAATAAGCGGGGACTTACCGAATATCGCCGTCACGACGTGGGTTTTGTCTTCCAGTTTTATAATCTGATTCCCAATCTGACCGCCCTTGAAAATGTGGAGATCGCCGCACAGCTTTGCAAGAATCCCATTCCTGCCGCAGAGGCACTGGATATGGTGGGGCTGTCCGGACGAAAGGACAACTTTCCCGCACAGCTTTCGGGCGGTGAGCAGCAACGGGTGGCAATCGCCAGAGCACTGGCGAAAAATCCCCGGCTTCTGCTTTGCGATGAGCCGACCGGCGCGCTGGATTACAAAACCGGTAAGGCAGTGCTGAAGCTGTTGTACGACCTGAGCCGTGATCGGGGAACGACGGTGATCGTCATTACACACAATCAGGCGATTGCGCCAATGGCGGACCGTATCATCCGGATCCGCAGCGGCGAAATTGAGTCCAATGTTGTCAATACCGAGATCATCCCCATTGATCAGATCGAATGGTGAGACCTGCAATCAGCAAAAGGAGGAAGGATTGACATGAAAAATATCGAAACTCTCGTCAAAATGACATGGCGAAGCATCCGTTCTTCTTTGGGACGATTTGCAGCCCTCTTTTTGATCGTTGCCCTCAGCGTGGGATTTTTTGCGGGACTCAAACTGTCAAAGGCGGATATGCAGAAGACTCTGGACGATTATGCCGGGGAACAGCAGATGTTTGATTTCTGCCTGATTTCCACTTTGGGCTTTGATGAAACGGATGAGGCGGCATTTTCGGAACTTGACGGCATCGCCTGTGCCGAGGGATCGAAGTCGGTGGACGTTCTTCTGGACTTTTCGGGCAATTCCCAGCCCTATGAGGTGCTGTCCATGCCGAATCGGATCAATCTGCCGTCCCTGATGGAAGGCAGACTGCCGCAGAATGAGGACGAATGCGTCGGAGATGCCGATGCCTTTACCTCGGACGATATCGGAAAAACGATTATCCTTTCCGATGACAATTCCGATGAGGTAATAAATGCCCTGACGAAAACCCAATACACCCTTGTGGGACTGGTGGAGACGCCCATTTATCTCGGTGCCGACAGAGCCACCTCGTCCCTGTCGGGAAAAAGTCAGCAGGGGTTCATCTATCTGCTGCCTGAATGCTTCAATTCCGATGTCTACACCCGGGTCTATCTTCGTCTGTCGGAGACTGCCGCCGTTTACAGTGAGGAATATGACGGGTTGATTGACGGCTATCGGTCGGCAGTGGAGGAGAAGACGGAGGAACGGGCAGAGAAGCGGTATGAGGACATCCTTGCCGGATACGGTCTGACTCCGGAAACGGCTGCTGCCTTCGGACTGACTGCACCGTCTGTCTATGTCCTGACCCGTTCGGAAAATCAGGGCTATGTCGGATTCCGGAACAATACCACCATAGTCAGCAGTATTGCCAATGTGTTTCCCCTGTTCTTCATTCTGGTGGCAATGCTGGTCTGCATTACCACCATGAGTCGGATGGTCTCGGAGGAACGAACCCAGATCGGTGTGCTGAAGGCGACGGGCTTCTCTGACGGGATGATCGCCGGAAAATATCTTCTGTATGTGGGAATCGGAACCGTACTCGGATGGGCGGTAGGCTATTTCCTCGGAGCCATGGGTCTTCCCCAGATTTTGTGGTTTGCCTATGGAGGAATGTATGATTTTGCTCCGCTATCCTACTGCTTTGATCCCCTGATTTTCTTCGGCTCCCTTGCCGTTGCCCTTGCAGGGACTCTGTGCAGTACCTATTATTCCTGCCGCCGCTCTCTTACCGATATGCCGGCGAGACTGGTTCGCCCCAGGGCACCCAAGGCAGGCAAGCGGACGGTCTTCGAGCGGATCAAAATCCTTTGGAACCGGTTGTCCTTTTTACAGAAGGTGGCAACACGGAATATGTTCCGTTCCAAAAAGAAGCTGATCATGATGCTGGTGGGTGTTGGCGGATGTACGGCACTGCTGGTGACGGGATTCGGAATCCGGGACTCTCTTCTGCCCACCGGAAAACTCCAGTATGAGGAGATTCAGAAGTTCGATCTGACCGTCGAACTGACCGATCCCATTTCGGGGGACGAAACGGTGCTGGACGGCGTTGAGGGCGTCAAAGGCTATCTTCCGGTTTCGGAGGAACGGGTGGATGTGCTGTCGCAGGAGGGACTGGAATCGGTTTATCTGCTCGGCTTTGACAGATCGGAAATCGGCGATTATTTTTCCCTCACCGACGGAAATCAAACACTGTCCTTCCCGAAAGCAGGCGAGGTTCTTCTGAGCAGACAGGCGGCGGAACGGCTGGAACTTTCGGTGGGTGACAGCGTCAGCCTGCGGAATTCCGCCTCTGAAACCGTCACCGTAAAACTGTCCGGTATCTTCGATCAGTATGTGAACAACTATGCCATCCTGTCGGCAGAAACCTACGAGGAGGGCTTTGGAACATGGGAGCCGAAGACCGCATGGGTTCTGGCAGATACAGACAGCAATGAGCTGTCCGAAAAACTGCTGGAAATTGGCGGAATCAGCGGCGTGACGCTTCTGTCGGATGAAAGGGAATCCATCGACAGTTTTCTTGACTGCATGAACGATATTATTTTCATCATCATCGGCTTTGCCGGAGCCCTTGCCTTTGTGGTGATCTATAACCTGACCAATATCAATCTGGAGGAGCGCAGCCGTGAGATTGCCACCGTCAAGGTACTGGGCTTTTATCCCAAGGAGACCAGTGCCTACCTGCTTCGGGAAAACCTGATTCTCTCTGCCGTTGCCGGAGTGCTGGGACTTCCCGTCGGAGTGCTGTTCCATCGGTTTGTCATGCACGTGATTGATGTGGACGGTCTGCTATTTCCCCTTTCCATCCACTGGAGCAGCTATCTGTTCTCTTTTGTACTGACCATACTGTTTGCCTTCCTGATAAATCTGTATATGAAGAGAAAGGTCGATGGCATCCATATGGCGGAGTCGCTGAAGACTGTGGAATAAGAATTCGCCCCAAACGGTGATTTTCGGCGGTGGGAGAAGTTTTTCACCCGTTTTCCTTGACACCGGGAGAAAAATGTGGTATAGTTACTCTATACAGTATGGCAAAACGGAAGGGCAGGGGCAAAATGGACAATCAGACGCTGAAATTCGGGGAAATGGACAGACAGACGGTTCTTGAACTGGGAACGTTCCTGTCTGGCTGGCTTCGCTCGGCACTGCTGGACCGGACACCGGAGGAAAAACCGGACCGCTTTACCTTTGAGTGCCTGTATGAGTTTTCCAAATTCCACGGTGTTGCGAATCTGGCATTTTACAGCGTGGTGAAGCTGTCTGACAAACCCGAAGCTCAGCTTTACGCCAAATGGCAGAAGCAGTGCCTGACCAATGCTGTCAAGGTAGAGAATCAGCTTGCCGAGCGGGATCGGATTATCGGGGTGATCACCTCTGCCGGGATTGATCTGCTGCCCCTGAAGGGCTGCCGTTTGATCGAAATGTACCCTCAGCCCGACTATCGGATGATGGCGGATCTGGATATGCTTATTGACGAGACCCAAGCTGCCAAGGTTCGTGAGATCATGGTTGGACTCGGCTATACCGTGGAGAGATTCGGAACCTATCATGATGATGCCTATACCAAGCCCCCCTATGTGGAGGTGGAGATTCACCGCCATATTGCAAGCTTTGATGTGGGGAAAAGCGCATCCGAGCTGGAGCAGAAAATGTTCGATTATACGGAGGGGATTTGGGACAGGGTGATAAAGGTTCCCGACCATCCCCATCTGTACGAACTCAGTGTGACCGAATATTTCATCGAAATGGTTCTGCATTTTGCCAAACACGCCCTGATTTCCGGGGGATCGGGCATCCGTTCCATTATGGATTTTGCCGTCTTTCTGTCCAAATACCGGGATCAGGTGGATTTTGAAGAGTGCAGCCGTGTCATGGAAAAGATCGGACTGACCGATTTTCTGAACCTGACTCTTCGGCTGACCGATGTCTGGTTCGGAAAAGGTGCCGATACCGACAGCATGGATGAAGAACTTTCAACCTTTGCCTACACCATCTGCATTTCCGGGACATACGGAACTTCCGAATTGGAATACGAGAACACAATCAGGGCAAAGATAGAGAAGGGCGGCAACAGAAAAACGGCAAAGCGTTGTTATATCTGGACCCGCATCTTT
The DNA here is from genome assembly GCA_051868045.1 of Eubacteriales bacterium. GTDB lineage: Bacteria > Bacillota > Clostridia > Oscillospirales > CAG-272 > CAKSQF01. Next base: position 280 of record JBJDZN010000070.1, on the reverse strand, counting down.
CCTCCCTGCTATAAGATGCAGTATTCCTTTCCGATACTATGCAAATTGCCGATTCTGCTTCCTTTTTGCTGGATCATCCGACTGGTCAAGGCAGTGATCTGTAAACGGGATAAGGTTGGTTATGAGATCAACCGTCTTCGTGAGGAAAAGGATAAAAGGGAAAAGTAGAATCCATACTGAAATAAAAAGCTCCGCAAATTCAGGTTCAAACCGAATTTGCGGAACATTTTTTGTTTTGAAAGTTTTTTAGCCGAATCCGGAGCCAATTGTCCTTAATATT
>JBJDZN010000069.1:0-16852 GCA_051868045.1 Eubacteriales bacterium | reverse complement strand
ATAAGGTAATGCCGTACACCGATTCACCGCATCCGACCACCTTGCCGTCGTAGCGGAATTCCATACAGACGGGATGAATCAGCAGAATGGGGACGACGGCTTTTCCGAAACCGTTCCCCTGCTCCGGATAAAAGGAATAATCGGGAAGGGGATGGGGTTTGGCATCCAACGGCATCCGCACAAGTCCCACATGGGCGGCAAGAGCCAGATATTTGCGCAGATGCCATCTTCCCATGGAGTCGAAAACCAAAACGGTCCGTCTGTTTTTCACGGCAAACAGCTTGACGGCAAAAATCCGATGGCGGGTTTCCACCGAAAAATCGTATTTCTTTCCGTTTTTGCTTCTGAAGAACCAGAGGGGGCGGGTGCGAAGGGTCATATGCTCCGATCTGCACGCCTTGCGGATTTTCCCTGCCAGAATCAGGCGTTTGACTCCGATCCGCAGATAGGGGAAGATCAGAATCAGCAGCAGGACCGACACCAAAACAATCCAGAACTCCATAAACTCACCCTTTCCCGTCATATTTCCGGATTCATTATACCATTTTTCCCATCTTTTGTCAAGTACAGCCCGCCGTCTTATCCCGTTTTTATGGGGAAAAGGCTGCTTTTCTCTTTTTGCAAGCGATTGCTCTTATGGGGTATTCGGCTCGGTGCGATAACCCAGCAGAATAATCGGCGTTTTGCCTACCTCCACCGGATAGGGCAACAGTCCCGCCTCTACGATTGCCAGCATCTGCGCCATGGTATAACAGCCCAGTCCTCCGTTGTGACGGTAGTATTCGGCGGCATCCACATGGGCGGGAACCCGGTTGACCGTCATATGACTGAGTTTTTTCAAATCGGGAGCAAAGCGGGTTCTCAGCCGATTGCTAAGTTCCTTCAGGCTGTCGGTCCGGGCGAAAACCCAGTTCTCGTACAGTTCCAGGGGAAGGGCGGGAACATCCAGTTCGGCAGAACCGTCCCCACTTCGGCGAAGAATATGCAGCTTCTCCAACATGGGAATCGCCTCATAGTCGCTTTCCCGTACCACGCTTATGCCGGGCACAGTCAGCGAGGCAAGCAGACGGTAAACATCATAGTTTCTGTAATTACCGTAGCACCAATGGGCATCGCCGAAGATCGACTGGTAATCAAGGGTCCGGTAAGAAACCGATCCGTCCTTTGAGTACTCACAGGACGTACAGGGTCCTGAACCGTTATATTTGGCGTTCGCTTGTTCCCCGTAATCCAGAACGCTGACGTTGGCAAGCCAACGGGCACCGCCCGGACGCTCGGGAAGAGTGATCTCGTGATTTTCAACAGAAGGTTGAAGGTCCCCGATTCGCAGATTGAGCAAAGCCAGAAGAAGAGTCGCTTTCTGCTTATCGCTCATGGGTACCACCTCCGGCATCTCCATCAACGGCTTATGGTATTCCCAGAAAATTTCCCACAGCTCTTTCGCCACGGATCCGGCATATTCCTCCTGTGCAGGAACATTGCCGAAGGTATCCCGATATTTTGCAGAAAGCATCGGGTATACACCAGACCGCCGGGGGTTCTGCCCATCAGTTCGCCGTTTACCAGTTTCTCTGCGATTGGCTCCAGATAGGCGCAGGGGATTCACAGCGTTCCGGCGACCTCCCGAAGGCTCATCGGCTTTTCGTATGCCGCCACCAGCATATTGGCTTCAATACTGCTCCTGCCGGGAATCAGCGAGAAGGGCTCGTTCTTCCCATTGGGACCTCCCCAGATTCCGATGCGCACTGATTTGGGCGCCCAACTCATTTCCGAATAATTTTCCATTTGTGTCAACCCTTCCTTGACCTGCTTTCTGCCGTGGGACAGCCGACTGAGAACCGTCCCCTTGGGGACGCCCAGCTCGGATGCGATCTGCTCTACCGTCAGACCCTTCACATAGTAGCGGATCACCGACTCCCTGTACAGCTCGGTCAGCCGTCCGATCTCTCGGCGAACCTTTTCATACAGTTCACGGTCGATCTGCTCCTCCTCCGGCTCCTCCTCGGGAATCTGCCCCCAGAATTCCATATCCGGGTAATCGGTTCGGTTTTTGTACTTCGATCGAAGCCACTGGTTATATTTACGGTTCAGAACCGCCTTCAGAAACGCCTTCGGGAAGTCGATGGTCTGCCCTTTTTCGATGCTGTTTATCGCCGCCAGCATGGTTTCCTGAATCAGATCGTCAAGATCAGGGCAATCGGTATATTTCGATATAGCAAGATGGTTCAGATAGTCGTACCACTGGGCAATTTGTTCTCCGGTCAAGGTTTGCTCCTTTCCCTGCCTGCTTCGGCAGAATGTTTTGTACTCATAGAGTCGCAGAAAAGGCGGTTTGATTTGCAGTTTTTGTGAAAATAACCGGAATAAATTCCGGAGCGGAAACTCATATGAAATTTGGACGGTCTTTCTTGACAAACCCTTTTCCGTGTGCTATAATTACAGCATCAAAACAATCAACTGACGGAGGGATTCCCATGGCAACCAAAATCAAAATCTGCGGGCTGACTGACCCGGAAGAGGTGCGCTATCTCGCCGAAAATCAGGTGGATTTTGCGGGAACGGTGCTGTTTTTCCCGAAATCCAAGCGCAACATTCCGTTGTCCCGTGCAAAGGAAATCCTTGCCGCCCTGCCCGACTGCATAAAATCGGTTGCGGTGGTGGTTTCCCCAACCCCGGAGCAGGTTGAAGTCCTTGCAGGACTGGGATATGATCTGATTCAGATTCACGGCGAGCTTTCAAAAGAGGTGCTGGCAGACTGTCCCCTGCCCATTCTGCGGGCAATCCAGGTTCAAAACGGCATAATTCCGACGCTTGAGAACCATCCCAAAATTGCAGGTTATGTTATCGACGCCGCAACACCCGGAAGCGGACAGAACTTTGACTGGTCCGCTCTTCAATCCCTTCACTGCGGCAAGCCCTATCTTCTGGCAGGAGGACTGCATCCCGGGAATGTCGCCGATGCCGTCAGAAAACTTCACCCGGACGGAGTGGACGTTTCCTCAGGGGTGGAATTTTCCGACCGCCTCGGAAAGGATCCCCAAAAAATCCGGGATTTTGTCAGTGCCGTCAGAGAGGCAGAACCATAATCAAAACAGGTGCCGCATCAGAGGCACCTGTTTCATTTTCATTCTCATCCGATGTAGATTCCTGGGTCAGGATCGTATCCGTCACAGCATCCGAAGAAATCGGATTCTCCGAGTCCGTCTCAGGCGGAAAATCGGCATCGGCATTCTGATCGGCGTCATCATTCCGGATTCCTTCATTGGTAATCGTCCTAAGGAACAGAATCTCTCCGGTATCTTCATCCAGAAACTCAAGTTCCACCTCGGACCAGGCATCCACGGGAATCATCTCTACGGACAGTCCGAACAGACAGTACCCGTCTGCCGCCGTAAAGCGGTCGCCAGACTTGGTATCGGTAATGGACAGACAGAATTCAATGTCATCCTTTCCCATCCGATATTCCCGAACCGCCTCACCGTCTTTATAATAGGTCATGCAAAAGGAAGGAGATCGGTAATAGGACAGATTCTCCAGGTTTGCCACCATGACATAGCGCATATGGAGGACATCTTCACCCGAAATCACGGAAACAAGGGCAGACGCAGTACCATCCCCGCAGTTCAGATCGGGGAAATCCATGCCAATCGGAAGCTCATCCGTTTCCGGAGGATCGACAGCGGCAGTATCGTAAGTCAGCACCTTCAACAGACTGCTGTCGGGAGCAGTGGCGATTCCGTAGGACAGAACCGTTCCGTCTGCCCACAGGGCATACAGATAGCCTTCCCCTTCGATATAGGAGTTCACAATTTCGATTTCTCCGCTTTCGGGGTCATAGCTTCCGATGGCAGTAGGCGTGGAGAAATACAGAATCCCATCCACGGTGCATAGGTTCGAATAGCGATAGACATAGTATCCGCTCTCATCCCAGCGATACCAGATTCCGTCCACGGGAAAGAGGTCCACGGTGGTCATGTCGGGGAAGGAAATCGAACGGACCATTCCGTTCTGGCGGTCAACCGTATACCAGACACCGTCAATATAGGCAAGAGCGGTATTGATCGTGTCCAGAAAGGCACCGTCGTAAAGTTCACTGTCGCAGGTACGGGCGATCCAGTTATAATGACCGTTCTGCACCATTGCAGAATCACTGCAGAGAAAGGCATCATGCCCTGCCCTGCCCGGAATGTCCTCCTGGTTGCGGCTTATCGGGTCGTCCCATGTTACATCCACATGGTACCACGCTCCGTCCAGTTCCACCAGGTTCCAGATGTGGTTCATCTCATCCGAGGTGGCATAGTCAACCTGAATCCCGCATGCCTGAAGCAGTGCCATATAGGTCAGGGTATATGCCTGACACACGCCCTTTCCGTCCCGAAGAAAGGTATATGCGTCAAAATTGGTCATCTCATTATCGTAGCGATAACGGATACAGAGGTAGTCATGAAGCCAGAGCACCCGGTCAAAATCACTCATTCCCTCCGGAATCTGCTCAAGGATTGCCTCAATGGATTGACGGTAAAACGCCAGTGCCTCTGCCGCCTCCGCTTCCCCCATAGTATAACTGAAACTGACCTTGGAAACTATGAGCGTGGTCTTATTGTAGCTGACTCCGCATCTGCCAAACACATAAAACAGCTCGGGACTATGGTTGATCACGTCGGCAAACAGCTCACCAACCTCATCCTTGGTCAACTGATACTGACTCAGGCTGCACTCGCTTTCCATGGCGATCATGGCATTGTAGAGATCATAGTAGGCATCAAGAGCGGAATTGTCGGTTGAGGACAGCAACGCAAATGTTTCCTTTTTCTCTGAAAGGGTCGGGGACGGCAGTTCGCCGAAGGAAAGGGCGGGAACCTCCAGTTCCAGATAGGCATTTTCAGGCTCATCCGTCTCTGTCTGAGAGGGCTCAGGGAGGTCAGGTCGGGATTTTTCATAGAATCCCACCCACAGACAGCAGGTAAGGGTCGCAAATAGCAAGAGTATAACGCAAAATCCCTTTTTCAAGAAAACACGCATCCTTTCCGTTTTATTGTTACCGAAATGTTAATCGTATTCAGTATAGCATGAAATTATGAATAAAACAAGACCTGCAAATGAAATTTTCATAGGTCCGGGCAGGGATTCTGTTTTTTAGCTATCTTCACCAAAAATTTTTGAAATTCTGTTGACATTTTTATCTTTTTGTTGTATAATAAAGATACCAGCTCCGGGTAGTAACGCCCGGACAGCGAGTATGCGACAGCCATCCGATACAAAGCCGGGCGGGACGCAGAATCGAAATCACATGAGAGGATGGTTACACTATGGGAAAGAACAGAGTCATTACAATCGGAAGACAGTTCGGCAGCGGCGGACGGGAAATCGGCGAGCGGCTGGCAAAGGAACTGGGGGTACCCTTCTACGATAAGGAGATTCTTTTACATGCCTCCGAGCAGAGCGGTCTGCACATCGGTCTGTTTGAGAAAAACGACGAAAAGAAGACTTCCTCCCTGCTCTACACTCTGGCAACAAATTCCTACTTCTACGGTCCCTCTATGTCCAGTGCCGAGCAGGCGATCGGAACTCAGATGTATGTGGCTCAGGTCAACGCCATCAAGAGTCTTGCCGACCAGGGCGACTGCGTCATGGTTGGCAGATGTGCTGACTATTTCCTGAAAAATCACTGCAATCTGGTCTCGGTCTTCATCTCCGCAGATATGCCCTGCCGGATTCAGCGCATTATGACACGCTACAATCTGAACGAGAAGAACGCTCAGGATATGATCAAAAAGATTGACAAGAGCCGTGCCTCCTACTACAATTCCACCACCGGAGAAAAGTGGGGCGACGCCAGAATCTACGATCTGTGTCTGAACTCCTCCAGACTTGGGCTGGACGGTTCGGTCAAGCTGATCCGTGAATTTATTGACGCTGAAGAGGCTCATCGGAAGGAATCCTGATCCATAGGGTTCTGAATAACCCAAACAGACAGACCCGCTTTGCTGCACAAAATGCGGCAAAGCGGTTTCTTCTTTCACGCTATTATTCGCTTGCAAACAGGGACAGCCATTCCCGACCTTCTATGCAGGGGTTGGAAAGCATTCCCCGACCAACCGCCTCGTAGAGGGAGAAGGGTACGAACAAATTCAGATAATTGGACAGGAAGTTGCCCATCTGCCAGCGAAGATGCTTGGGAACCCCGCTTTGATATTCCTTCAGCGCCAAATCATACGCCGTCCCTATCAACCCAGAAACTTCGGGATAGAATTCATGCGCCATTTTTTCGATGCCGATCCATTCGTCCCTGCCTGCATAATAGTAATTCTGTCGGAATCCTTCCGATGTTTTCAGAAACAGCTTCTTCTCAAGCGCAATACTGAAAAGATATTCCTGCTCCTGTGTCAGATTTCGGGGATCGGTATTCCCTTTTATGATGTTTCTGCACAAAGCAAAAACGTCATCCGGCGTGTCGAAAAAGACGTCGCTGTTCACTTTGCTCCATGTATGGAAGAAGCCCTGTACGAAGAACTCCCCGGTTTTTTGGACGGGACCGTCGTAGTGACAGAATTTCAGGATTTCAAATCCGGGTTCCTCCCTCTTTTGGCAGCTCCCGGCGCTGCCGTCAAATCCCAGAGCGATCCAGCGTCCGCCATTCGGGCGCATGGGAATATCATCGTATTTCACATAAGCATGGGTTTCATTCTTATACACTTCAATCACCGATTCGGTGAAAATATGAAGATAAACCCAAAGCAGGCGGTTCCATTCAAATCCTGCCATATTGAAGCGATTCCCGGTCAGGATTTCCTTTTTGGATTCCAGAAAGGAAATCAGTTTGTCAAAATACGCCGGAAATGCCGATTCAAAGATATTGATCGCCAACCGATCATTGCCGTTTGGCAGAATCACAAAATCGGTTTGATATTTTCCCTTCGTGATCTCCTTCATCAGCTCATTTTTTACCAGATAATCCACCTCATCCTCGATATACGGTGCGGAAATGCCAAGTTCCCCGCACAGTTCTTCAATAGCCATCGGTTGTCTGTATGCGGCAAGCAGGATATTCTGCGCCGATTTCCGTTCGGCGCAACAGAGCGGTTCATTTCCGCTTCCCGGCATACCTGTACAGGATACATACAAGGCTCCCGGGCGGTAGCTTCTTTCTCCAAAATCTCTCACGGTACTCATCCCTTTCTCAATCACTTTTTTGGCGTCGTGAAGCCACCATTTGACCGTTCCTTCGCTTTTCCCGAGAATTTGTCCGATTTTTCTGCAGGTCAGATTCTCGTAGTAGTGCAGGATGACGGCTTTTCTGAAATTGCCGGACAAAAGAGAGAGTTCTCTACGAAGCAATGTTTTCTGTTCCCGCAGCAGAAATTCTTCTTCCATGCTTACTTCAGAAGAAATCAGGTCGGAAAGATAAGCAGTGGTACCATACTTTTTTCTTCGCAGCAGGTTATAGAACATGTGATTGGACACACTCCAGACAAATGCGTTTAAATTGTCAATCGGCTTACCTGTACGGATCGTCCGAACAATTTCAAGGCAAATATCCTGAGCAAGATCCTCTGCATCCTCCGATGTGGTCATCTTCATCCGACAGAATCCGTAAATTTTCGGAAGCATTTCGTTTTCAAAAACGGCAAGCAGTCTTTCGTCCTCCGTCAAACGGATCGCCTCACCTTCGTTTCAAATTCACAACATGTTGTTTCAATGATTCAGTAACCGAAAAAGGAAAATGGTTGGAAAATTTTTTCGTTTTTTCGCACAGTCGTTTCCGATAGAACAGCAACCGGGAGGGTGCGCACATCCGTGCGTCCCTCCCGGTTTCAATTTCAGTTCAAAGAACTCATTTCTCGTAAACTTCCCGCTTGAGAATGCCGACATAGGGGAGATTCCGGTACTTTTCATCGTAATCCAAACCGTAGCCTACCACGAATTCATCCTCGCAGGGGAAGCCGACATAGTCGGCATCAATGGGCGAAACCCGGCGTGCCTTCTTATCCAGCAGAGCGCAGATTTTCACAGATGCGGGATTTCGCTCCAGCAGACGGTTTTTCAGCACATACAGCGTCTTTCCGGAATCAATGATGTCCTCCACCAGAAGAACATGGCGACCTTCAATGGGATGATCCAGATCCTTGCGGAAACGCAGTTCCCTGGAGATTGTTCCCGAGCCATAGGACGACACCGACATGAACTCCATGTTCAGGGGGAAGTCCATCTCGCGGGTCAGATCGGCGTAGAACATAACGCTGCCCTTGAGAATCGCAACAACCAACGGATTCTTATCCGCATACTCTTTTTTCAGCTCCGCCGCCAGGGAGGAAATCCGTTCCCGGATCTCCTCAGCACTGTACATAACGGAAGCAACATCGGGATGTAACTGCATCTTTGTGTTCCTTTCCCGGGTCAAATCAGAAAGAAGTAGGAACGAAGAAGTAAACAAGGAACAGCACTGCTACAATCAGGCAGACAGGGCTCAGATCCCACTTGGGATTCTCAACCTTTTCCTTGTCCTTGGTTGCTGCATATCTGATCTTGCCGATAACATAGCAGATGATGTCGATAACAACATAGGAAAGAATGCCGATACCGATACCGGTCGTGATGGAGTATGCGAGAGGCATCATAGCAACGGTCAGGAATGCGGGAACAAGGTTCTTGATTCCGTCCATATGAATGTTCTTGGCACCTCTGAGCATCAGACAGCCTACATAGAGAAGAGCCGAAGATGCAGCTGCCGAAGGAACCGATGCGATCAGGGGAAGGAGGAAAATGGAGAGCAGGAAGCAGATAGCAGTGGTCAGTGCGGTAAGACCGGTTCTGCCGCCGGCTGCGATACCGGAGCCGGACTCAACGAAGGTGGTAACGGTCGAAGTTCCGAAGAGTGCGCCGGTGCAGGTTGCTACCGAGTCAGAAAGCATGATCTTATTGTAGCGGATAGGCTTGCCGTTTTCGTCAACGAGTCCGACGGACTGAGTACAGCCGACAACCGTTCCCATGGTATCAAACATATCTACCATGCAGAAGGAGATAACCGTCATAACGCAGGGCATGATCTTTGCTGCGCTGTCCCAGGAGAAGCCTTCTGTGAAGGCAGCAAGGAAGGTACCGCCGTTTGCGGGATTCATGGAGAAGAAGTTGGTGAAATATTCCCAGAACTTCCAACTGTTGCCGGACCAGGTAGTTACCCCCAGCGGGATTCCGAGAATGGTTGCAAGAACAACGCCGATGATGACGGAACCCTTGATATGGAAATGCTCAAGAACGGCAATACAGAGAAGACCAAAGAGGCAGACAATGGCTGCGCTGGGGAATACCCAGCCTTCCTGTCCCCAGCCGTTGAAGGTTGCGAGCGAAACGAGCGTGCTGGAATCCTGAATGATTCCGGAGTTCTGCATACCGATGAAGGCGATGAACAGACCGATACCGACGGAGATGGCACCTCTTACGCATACGGGGATGCCGTCAAAAATCATCTCACGGATGGAAACACCCTTGATCTTGACAACAGAGCAAAGGAGGAATACGATACCGGAGATCAGCACCAGGAGCATTGCGTTACCGAAGGAAACGGCAAATCCGAGGCTTCCGCCGATGATTCCGCCGACCATCGAGTCAAGACCCAGTCCGGGTGCCTGTGCAAGAGGCATCTTGGCAAGGAATGCCATCAGCAGGGTTCCGATAACTGCGCCGAGTGCCGTAGCAATGAACACCGACTGCCACATGGGGGTGGAGTTTGTCCAGTCATTGGTGATAAGCGAAGGGTTGAGGGTCAGGATGTACGCCATTGCAAGGAACGTGACCAAGCCGGCAATGATTTCAATACCTATTGTCGACCCGCTCTTAGAGATGCCGAAAAATGAATCAATTTTCTTTTTCATGGGTTTTCTCCTTTTAAAATAAGATGGTCCCATTTTAACACAGATTTTGCCATTTGTCAACAATTTATTCAAAAAAAGATTGAAATTTTTTCAAAAATCCCCGCTAAACGAAAAGGCGATAAAACGGAATTTTCCGACGCACTTTGCAAAACCGAAAATTGCCTGCACGCAGGGTCGGAATTCCGATCCTGCGTGCAGGCAATTTCATTTGATTCCACAAACAAAAAGGGGGAGCCTTTTTCGGAAAGTCCCTTATGTCAAATCCACCCGATCGGAAGTCGATCACAGATGCTCTTCCCTTTTGGTCATTTGTCGGCTTTGTCAACCGATTCGTTTGTCTCAGTTTTACGGGTATCCAGAATGTCCTGCAGCGTGATGGAATCCAGATAGTCATTGATAACCTTTCCCAGACCCTCCCATATCGGAAGAGTGGGACACAATGACGACCGCTTGCAGGGATTCGGACAGGACTCCATGCAGGGAACAGGGGAAAGACTTCCCTCGGTAATTCTCAGAATTTCGCCAACCGTATAATCGGATGCCGGTCTTGTCAGACGGTACCCGCCCTGAAAGCCCCGATTGGTTTGCAGAATGTTGGTATGGTTCAGAATCGGAACGATCTGTTCCAGATACTTTTTGGACAGCTCCTGCCGCTCTGCCACATCCTTGAGAGCAACGTACCCTTCCTCCGAATGCTCCGCCAGATCCAACAGCATCCGCAGGGCATATCTTCCCTTGGTCGAAATTCTCATTCCGTCTTCTTCCTCTCTGTACTTTGCTCTAATTCTGACAGGGTCAAAACCGTCAGAGGCTTATCGTTTTTCCGCAAGATAAGCGGCAACTCCCCTTTTCAGACGCTCCAGACCGTCTTCCGCAAGCGATCTCGGGCAGGCAATATTGAGTCTCAGAAAATGCTTACCGTTTCCGCTGTATTTTTTCCCTTCCGCCAGCCACAGTCCGGTCCGACTGCGGAGAAATGCCGCCAACTCCGCCGAATCGTCGGTTATTCCGGTACAGTCCAGCCAAAGCAGGTAGGTTGCCTCCGAGGGAACCACCGTCATGCCGGGGATGTTTTGAGCCACATAAGTGCGGACAAGCTGTTTATTTCCGTACAGATATTCCCGAAGCTCATCCAGCCATTGCTCACCATATTGATATGCCGCAATAACCGCAACTGTGGCAAAATTATTGGGTTCACCCACCTCATCGGTATTGACCCCCCTCCAAACCTTATGACGCAGATTCGGGTCGGGAACCATAATTGCCGCCGTATGCAGTCCCGCCAGATTGAAGGTCTTGGTGGGGGCAATACAGGTAACGGAAATCCGCTTGCAGGTCTCATTTACCGAGGCAAAGGGAACGTACTCCCGTCCCGGATCGGTCAGATCGCAGTGAATCTCGTCGGACACCACGGTGACGTGATATTTTTCACACAGCCCGCCGATTTTCGAAAGGGTTTCCCTGTCCCAGATTTTACCCACGGGATTGTGGGGATTGCAGAGAATCATCAGAGAAGTCTGGGGATCGGCAAGTTTTGCCTCCAGATCGGAAAAATCAATCGTATAGCCGTGATTTTCATAGATCAGGGGAGACTCCAACGGCACCCTGCCGTTGTTCAGAATAGAATTATAGAAGGTATTATAAACCGGTGTTTGCAAAAGAACCTTTTCTCCGGGCGTTGTCAGCTTACGGACAATGGCGGAAATGGCGGCAATCACTCCGGTACAGAAAATCAGGCTGTCCTTTTCAAAGCGGATCCCGTGGCGGCGATCCCACCAGTTGATATAGGCATCGTACCATTCCTCAGGCAGGGTCTCATATCCGAACACCCCGTGTCCGGCACGCCGGGTAATGGCTTCCACAACCTCAGGCGCCGTCCTGAAATCCATATCAGCAACCCACATGGGCAGTTCCCCGTCGGTAATCTCCCACTTTTCCGAGAAGGTTCCCCGTCTGTCCACAACCTCATCAAAATCGTACTTCATCATTTCCTGCCCGTCCTTTCCGTATATAAAACGCTCAGTTCCCCTTGCAGACAATAACCGTCTTTGAAGGATCAATCCGATCGGGCTCCAGAATCAGCTCGTCGATTGCCTCTGCCGTGATCCTGCCCGCCGAAGGATTCAGAACACTGTCAATGCGGTTGTCGATCTCGGCATCCACGGTGGAATACTCAAAGGCAAGGGTGGTATGGATCAGTTTGCAGTTTTTCATCACCAGATTGTCGATATAGCAAAGTCCCTGGAGACTTTCAACGGTGCAGTCGATCAGGGTGAGATTTTTGGCATTCCAGCCCAGATACTCCCCGGAAATGAAACAGTTTCTGACCGTTACATGGTTGCTGTTCCAGAAGGCATCCTTGGAGAGCAGTCTTGAGTTCCGGATCTCCATATTTTCCACGCCGTCAAAGGAGTAGTTTCCCACCAGCGTCAGTCCGTCAATCACCATGTTTTTGCTGTTCATGGCAAAATAATCGCCCTTGGCGGTAACCCGCTCCATAGTGACATCTTCACAGTTCCACAGGGTTTCGGCAGCATTGGGAAACGTCACGTCACGAAGGCTGAGCGTATGGCAGCGGCGCAGGTTCTTGGGTGCCTCCACCACGGTATTTGTCAGACTGATATTTCGGGTATACCAAATACCCGCCCTTGCCATATCGAAAAGGGTGCAGTCCTTTACGGTGATGTTTTCCGCATACCACAAAGGGTATTTCCAACGGAACAGGCAGTCGGACAGTTCGATATTCTTACTTTCTTTAAGGGGGGACTCCCCGTCATCGAATACACAATCCAGAATTTTCAGATCCCGGGCATGAAAAAGCGCACGTTCTCCGGTCAACCTTTTTTGTCTGATTTCTTGCATCGCTTGATTCCATCCTTTGCATTCTGACATGACCAACCCGTCACGGATTTCCTATCTGTTTACTGTGAATTATCTTACATGAAAAGTTCCGATTTGTCAAGAGGGTACGGGGATTTTTTTGTTTCTCGTTCCGAATCCGACGAAATTCAGTTGCCTTTTCCTGTATTGGCTGTCCGATTTCCTTCTGGTTACAAAAGCGTGATAAAAGCCCCCAAAAAGCTCCTTTCAGAGCCTTTTTGGAGGCTTTTGCCTAGCTGATTTTGTCAGAACAGCACTTTTACGGGGATTTTTTCACCTTCCGAGGGGTAGGTGAAGCAGGTGGTTTCGCTGTCGGGCTCATATTCAAAGGAAAGTTCTTTGCCGCCCGCACGAACCGATTTCGGAGGACGCTTGGTCCAGATCCGGCAGGCAACCGTCATCTCGGAGGGAGAGCGGCTGACAAAGGACAGCGAACGCTGACCCTTGACCAACTTCTCTGCCCTTCCCGACAAAGCAATCAGTTCAGAGGGTGCGGATTTGTCAATTCTGGCGGTATCATACCACAGTCCCACAGACCCCACCTCCAGAATCGGGTCCTCAATCACCGACAGGTTCTCATCGTATAGGTTGATATAGCATCCCTTCAGCTCGGCGGGACGGCTGGCAGGCGTTTCATCCATGACGGCAGTCACATAGTATGCTCCACGGCGAAGAATCAATGCGGCAGAAGGTTCGTCATCGGTCACAAGTCTGCGAACGCAGTCAAGATAGGCATCTGAAAGTTCCGGAATCCTTGCCAGTTCGGAAGGATGGTTCTGGATAACCTGCACCCGACCTGCTCCCACGCTGTAAAGACCGTTTTCGGGAACCCTCGGCAGTCCCAATGCCTCCATCAGATGCTCCGCAGGGGTCCGGTAGGTATTTCCTCCCTGATTCCACCACTCTCTGACCGAGTGGAAGCTGTCCGAACCGTCTCCCACATAGACCAGCGTTCCGCCGGCTCTGACCCATCCTGCCAGTGCCTGATGAATGTCGGGAGCAGAGGGCTTCATATATTCATAGGAAAGAACCAGCGTTCCATAGGCATCCGCATAGCCGGGATAGCGGCGGATATTGTCCAGCTGAATCGGGCGTGCGCAGATGCCCGATTTCAGCAGGGGAAGTGCCAGACCGTAGAAGGGGCTGAAGGTGTCGCCCTCTGCCTCCCTTGCTTCGGGATCGCCTTCGGGATAGAATCGCTGGAACATTGCCGAGTCCGCCATGAGAATGCCCACCTCGGGGCTATGGGAAATCCATTCGAAGTCAGGCTGATCTGCCATGTCCCGCAGGGTGTGCATCACCGACAGCAGATTGGTCTTGTATTCTGCGGGAATGCGGACCCGCTCGGAATGATCCTTTTCGGGGGAAGTAGGAAGATTGCCGGGAATCGGAATGGGCAGATCGTGTTCCCCGCCCTTTTCTCTGTGTTTTCCTTTCATGACCCGGGCAGGCCACGGGGAAACCTCAAAATCGGAGATTTCGGGATGGAACAGAGAGGCAGTGACCGTGCGGTAATAGTTTTCCCGATAATCCTTCCAACTGTGTCGGGGATCGTCCTCAATGGGGTCGGCAAGATACCACATCCGCCGTCCCGTTCCTCTGACCAGCTCCTGCATGACGCCGTACTCCAGAAATGCCGTCTCGAAGGTGCGCTCCCGCTTGACGCCCCGATAGATGTTGCGGGTACGGGAGGTTCCCGTCCAGATCTGGGCGATATAGCCGTCCACGGTAGGCAGGTCCACCAGCGCCGACTCGGGGGAGACGATCTTCCACTGAGTATAGTTGATCAGCGAATGGGTGGGAACATAGAAGCGGAGCAGTCTGCCGTATTTGACCATGGCATACTCCTTCAGCTCGGAGCAGAGTCTGTCCAGTGTGCGGGTATAGAGGTACTGCTTTAACTTGGAGGCACGGTACTGAGCATCCGCCGACGACTGGGGGTCCTGCCAGTCCTCCTTGTAGTAGATTTTCCACTCCCGCTTGAAGGCGTCGGAGTAGCCCGATTCCACCCAGAATTCAGGTTCTTCCAGATGGATGGCTTCCACGCCGCAGTCCACCGCCAGCTTCAGCCCCGACGCCAGATAGTGGGCAAAGGAGTTGGACGGAACCATGTAGGGAATGTCCACGCCATGGGCCTTTTCCCTGCCGTCACGGCGTCTCTGACCCTCATCGTGATGGTCGATTCCGTCAAATTTTCCGTACAGATAGTCCTGATACTCGCCCCAGGACACGCCGGTCATCAGGTGGATGACGTACCCTCTTGCCTTCCACTTTTTGACACGCTCTTTCAGGTTTTTGAAACCGTATACCATGACAAAGTCGGACTGGACATCGAATATCGGATCGAAATCAGACGATTCCTGCACGCCGGTGCGTTCCTCCCGGCGATCGTATTCTTTCATAGCTGTTACCTCGCTTATTTCAGGATTTTTTTGGCAGTGTCATTCTATCACAATCCTCCCGAAAAAGCAATGGGAAAGGCGAAAAATCGGAAATTTGCACAAGATTTCATTCGGGCAAATGGGCAGGTTTCACAAGTCAGTGACGGTTCCCAGAAACAGCGGCGTTCCGGTATGCAGGTCTACAATGGCGAAGACAAAGGGACGGTCCAGAATTACTTCAAAGGGACTCATCGGTTCTGCCGACGCACCAGACATGGCACCCCATGTGGCGGCAGCCGCCTTGGTTCCGTTCTGATCGACCTGAATATAGGTCTTCTGGGCGAATTCGCTGACATACAGCTCATCGGAGGAAATTCCGGACAGATTGCAGAGGGCAGGATCAAACAGGTCGGTCACGCCCATGGATTTCAGGGTATCGTTGAGATTCATTGCCGTCTCAAAGGTGAATTCGGGAATTCCCGCCTTGACGGCACCGCCCTTGTTTTCCCAAAGCTCTGTCCACTTCTCGCCGTTAAGGGTGTCCAGATAGTCATAGAGGTCCACGCCCTCATCGGGAAGCAGTGCCAGAAATCCGTACCGATTTCCCGCATAGGGCTTGATAAAGCCCTTGGCACCGTTTTCGTCGTCAATGTAGTAGGACTCTTCCGAAAAGAGCATCTTTACGGTAGACTCAGAGCCATCATAAGAGGTAAAGGAATGATTCTTCCGATCGCCCGACTCATACTTTTCCGCCCACTCTGCGTCAAAGCACAGGGTGTTGATCAGGTAGAGAACGGTCGCCGGATCAATGGGCGCATCCAGAATCTTGTCGATCATGCCGTCGGTCTGCTCCTTCACCCAGTTGTTGATGTCCTTCCGGGTGGTTTCATCAAAGGGCGCACGGTAGATTTGGGCGTCATACCAATCGGCATTGGTCTGGAGAAAGTCGGAATTAACCGCAAAGCCCTCCCGAATCCATGCAGAGTTGGCAAGCGTCACCTTGCAGTCCTTGGCAGAATAGAGGGAGGCGGTATAGGCATACAGACAACGGTTCAGATCGTCTGCGCTCATGCCGAACAGCTCTTCCATCTGAGCAAGGGTTTCACCGTCGGCACCGCCCGCAATCATGCCAAGGCAAAGAATGGCAGACAGAGGCGAAATCAGGCTGTTTTCGCCCTTTTCCGACAGTTGGGTTCTGAAGAGATCAAAGGAAAAGTCAGCAACGGCGGTTTTGAATTCATCGGTGACTTCCCCGGTGTCACCGGCACGGCGGTAATATCCGTCCGACAGTTCGTCGGCATGGATTTTTTGCCCGCAGGCGACGGTACAAAACAGCACCGCAGAGGCAAGGGTCAGGGACAGGGCGGATTTCAGCAGGATTTTGCATTTCATAGGGATTCCTTCCTTTCATTCCGTTCGTTCGGCGGTTGGACGGGTTTTGGATATTTACGGGGATTCTTCCCCGGTTGAATAGGGTGTAAAGGCAGTTCCCTGCTCGTCGCAGGTGTAGGACAGTCCGATCCATCCGATTCGGACGCCCTCCTTGGGGATTTCGGCATCGGAATCTTCCGAGGGATAAAACCAGAAAGATACCGTGACGGTTCCGTTTGCGGTATTTTCGTCCCGGATAAGGGGGATCGTCAGACGGTCACCGCCCTCGGGATGCTCGGTGTAGCGATCGTACTCGAAGGTCCATTCGGTCTTGATCGGTGTGGTAAA
>JBJDZN010000068.1:40272-62492 GCA_051868045.1 Eubacteriales bacterium | reverse complement strand
TTTCTATTGTATCTTCTTTTTTGTATTTTTGCAATAGATTCAGATGAAAATTAAAGAATTCTTTACAATTACCCGTTCTGATTTCCGTCTTCCGGCTTGTCAATCCAGGCAATTCCCTTTTCCACATCGGAAACCGAGAAGGTTCCGTGTACATCCCCGTCGTAATAGTCGATCATTTCTTCAAGGAGCCGGAGTTTCCCCGAAAAATCGGTATAACTGCCGAACTTCACCAGAATGCGATCCTGATAGCAGATGCTCAGTTCGAACCGGTTTTCCAGATTGATTTCGGTGATCTGATCAAACCGTTCCCAATGTCTGAGAGCATACAGGGCATCATCGGTATGCTTTGAGGAAAATTCGGTGACAAAAAGAACCTTCTGGGCGGTAATCGCACTGGAAACCTCCGGAATCGAGATCGCCATCAGATCGGGATAGACCGACAGGAGCTTGTCCTGCGTCAGGAAGCGATCCAGTACCTTCATTTCCTCATTGATGACGAAATACTCCCCCGCCATTTCAAAATAGTAGGCGGGAACCTCCTCCTCAATTTCAATATAAACCCCGGAGGGAAATCTCAGTTCCAGCTCCACCGACCTCACATGAGGCAGAGCGGCGATCAGTTTTTCACGAACCGTCTTTTCGGACACACCGAAGATGATCTGTCCCTTCTCCACTTCCGCTTTTTCCAGAATCGTTGCATAATCGTAGTAGGAAACTCCGTCCACAACAATATCCTTCACACGGAAGAATTTATGTACGATCAGGATGACGAAAACGAGCAGAATAACGATTACCGACACCACAATCAGCATCGTTTTAATACTGTGTCTGCGCTTATTCCGATCCGTGAAATCAGAGAAAACAACGCTCTCACGGTGAGCATATACCGATTCAGCGGTTTTTTTCTTCTTCATGGACACGACCATGCCTTTCCTTACAACCGGAGAAGGAGCCGCAATACGACATTCTTTCCTTTTCCTGACCCTTATTATATCATACTTTTTTTGAATTTACAAGATCTTTCAGCGTTTCATAGAGAATATTTTCGGTATTTTCCACGGCAAGTGTCTTTGCCGCCCGCTCCATTTCCGAAAGCCGTCCCTCATTTGACAGAATGGAATCCACCGCCTTGATAAGCGCACCAGAACTGAGATTCTGATCTTCGATCAGTTCAGCCGCCCCTCTGTCAGCAAACACCTTCGCATTCTTGTACTGCTGATTATTGGTGACATTGGGCGACGGAATCAGAACGGATGCCCTGCCCATGGTGGCAAGTTCAGACAAAGTTGAGGCTCCCGAACGGCAAATCACCACGTCGGCTGCCGCCATCTGAAGAGGCATATCGTATATGTATTCGCTGAGGATAACATTGGACAGCTGATCCAGACCGGACTCGGCAAACCGCTTAGAAATTTCGGCAAAGTCCCGACTGCCCACCGAGTGAATCAGACTCACATGGGGATGATCCTTCATATAATCCCGGATAAAACCCAGCATCTCACGGTTTAAGTGGGAGGCACCCAGACTGCCGCCGAAGGACAGAATCCGGTATTTGGCTGTAATTCCCAGCTTTTCTCTTGCCGCTTGCTTATTCAGGGTGTAGAACTCGTGATTAACCGGCATTCCCGAGTGGACGGTTCTGCATTTACTGTTTTTCAGAAATACCTCTGCCTCGGAAAAGTTTACAAACACCACATCCGCCGAATTTTTCAGCATTTTCACGGCAAAACCCGGCTCTGCATTGGACTCATGAAGAGCCGTTGGAATATGCAGTTTCGATGCCGCATAGCAGACAGGAAAGCAGACGTAGCCGCCCGTTCCCACCACCAGATCAGGTTTGATCTCCTTCAGCAGCTTCTTACAGGCGTGTACCGAGGTCAAGGTCTTCCATGCCGTTTTCAGATTCTTTGGGGACAGACTGCGCCTTAGTCCATATACCTCAATAAAATGAATGGGATAGCCTGCCTTTGGAACCAGTTTGCTTTCCAAACGGTCCTTGGTACCTATGTACTCAATTTGGGTATCCGGTTCCCGATCCTTTAAAATGGATGCGATACTCAGTGCGGGATTGATATGTCCCGCCGTACCGCCTCCTGTCAGAACAACCTTCATTGCCATATTTGCATCCAAACCTTTCTCGCTTTCGGGCGATCAGGGCAAAAAACTTGCCGTATGTTTGATTTATTTACTGATTCTGGAATATCTGGAAATACTCATGAGAACTCCCATCTCCACCATCAGAATGACCAGAGAGGATCCGCCATAGGAGAAGAAGGGGAGCGTAATTCCGGTATTGGGGATCAGTGCCGTTACCACCATCATATTCAAAAATGCCTGAATGCCCACATGGGAGACAATTCCCGCCACGGTAACCGATGCGAAAGGATCGGGGGTCCGTCTGGCAATGGTCAGTCCGCGCCAGACAAAGGCAAGGTAGAGTGCGATAATGCAAAGGGCACCTACAAATCCAAGCTCCTCACAAACGATGGCGAAAATGAAGTCATTCTGGGGCTGGGAGACGAACAGATTCTTTTGCAGCGACTTTCCGAAGCCTCTGCCGAAGAGACCGCCGGAACCCACCGCAATTTCTCCCTGAACGGTCTGCCAGGTATCGTCCTGCGTATCATAATTTTCGGGATTGAGCCACATATCAATCCGCTTCTGGGCATAATCGGGAAGAAACTGGGTGATTTCGTCGTTGAACTGAATCAGAAGGACAATTACGGCAACTACCACCACCAAAAAGGTCACAAACCAGACCTTCTTACCGCCTCCTGCCCAGATGGTGGAAAGTCCGATCAAGCCGATGATAATGGTTCCCGAAACGTGATTCTCCGCAAAAACCAGCAGGCAGACGATTCCCAGTATTATTATTCCGGGAATCAATGTACTCATGGTTGTCGTAACCAGATAGTGCTTGCGGATATGAATCACCCGATAGAACTTGTCAAAATACCATGCCAACATCAGAATCACCGAAATTTTGGCAATCTCCGAGGGCTGAAAGCTGATGAATCCCAGATTAAGCCACCGTTTTGCCTCACCCTCGCTGGTACCGATGATCAGCACCGCCAATAGCAAAATCAGCGACCCAAAAAAGATAAGCGGCGTGAATTTCTTGATGATTTTGTAGTCGATGAAGCTGATCGACACCATTGCCACAAGTCCCAGTGCCACATAAACCAACTGACTGCGGATAAAATAGGCACTGTCGTCGTATTTATACAGAGCATAGGCATAGCTGGCAGAAAAGACCATCGCCGATCCAATGCAAAGGAAGAACAGAATGATCACCAGCATCGGGCGGTCAATCTGACCCCTTACAACCCGGGTCAGGCGTATGAAATGATGCTCCGATTCACCCTTATCCTTCTTTTTGTCGGTTCGGGTGCGTTTCTTTTGGGACTTTTCCGTCTCCACGGCAACATCGCCGGTTGGAACTGTTTCCTGATCGGTCATTCGTCTTCTCCTTTCCACAAGATAAAAGTCAATATTATGTTCCGGCTCGGATCAGCGTATGCCGAAATAAGCAAGAATACAGAAAATCAGGGTCACCAATGAAAAGACAAGGACAATTTTGTTCTCGCTCCACCCGCATTTTTCGAAATGATGATGGATGGGTGCCATCTTGAAGATCCGCTTTCCGTGGGAAATTTTATAGTAGCCCACCTGAAGAATATCGGACAGACTCTCGCAAATATAGACGATGCCCACAGGCAGAAGAATCAAAGGATTGTCGATCATGAAAGCAAGTGCCACCACATATCCGCCCAGATAAAGAGAGCCGGTATCTCCCATGAAAATCTTTGCGGGGTGAGCGTTATAAACCAGGAATCCAAGCGTTGCGCCCACCAGAAGAGCGGCGGCAATGACCTCGGACAGTTCGCCCAGCGTAAAGGCGGCAACCGAGAAGAAGGCGGCGACCACAAAGGTCACAGTCGAAGCCAATCCGTCGATACCGTCGGTGAGATTGACGCTGTTGACGATGCCGGTAATCAGAATCAGGGCAAAAATGTAGTAGAAGAAGCCCATCTCCCATTCCAGTTTCAGATAGGGGATATACAGGGTCGTGGATATGTAACCCATCTGCTTCATGGCAAAAAGGAAAAGTCCGGCGGCAATCAGTTGAAGCAGATATTTCTGTGCAGGAGACAATCCCTTGTTCTGCTTTTTGGTAAACTTGGTCAGATCGTCCACAAATCCGATGGCTCCGTTGACCAGCGCAAAGGACAGACAAAGAATCAGTTTACCGTAATGCACGGTCAGATCAGGAAGGGCGAAATAGGTCACAAGAAGGGCGACGATCAAAACCAAAATCGTGGATGCAATGAAGGTAAGACCTCCCATGGTGGGAGTTCCCTCCTTGCCCTTATGCCATCTGGGTCCGATGTCCAGAATTTTCTGACCCATTTTCAGACTTTTCAGCTTCGGGATAATCCATCTGGATCCCAAAGCCGTCAGCAAAAATACCAACAGCGCACATACACAGTAAAAGACAAACATCTCTGCCTTCATATCCATAAATACCTTTCTTTTATCCGTTTTCCGTGGTCAGGGCTTATAAACAGCACTTCTGATCGGTTGTGATTCCCTCTACGACCCGTTCCAGTCGAATGGCACGGCTTGCCTTGAACAGAAGAATATCACCCTTTCCGGTTTTTGAAATCAGGGCTTCGGTTAGTGCCCCGGCATCTGCCAGATCCTCGAACACGAACACCTGCTCTGATGGCATTCCCGACTCAATTGCCGACTTGGCAATCCAACGGGCATTCTTTCCGAAGGTGAACAGGAGGGCAATCCGATTCTCTGCAACCGCACGACCGACCCGACGGTGTCCTTCTTCGGCATAGCTGCCCAGCTCCCGCATTTCGCCCAGCACGGCAACGGGACGCAGTCCCCTGCCCTTGGCTACCTCAGAAAGAACCTTCAGAGATGCGATCATGGATTCGGGAGCCGCATTGTAGCAGTCCTCCAAGATCACACGGTCACCGCTGGTAAAGAGATTCTGGCGCATTCCCACCGTCTTATAGTTTTTCAGTCCCCGCCTGATCTCAAACTCACCCATACCGGCGACAAGTCCCACTGTATAGGCAATCGCTGCATTGAGAACGTTATGTTCCCCCAGTGCGGGAATGACAATGCTTTCAATCCGTTCCCCGTTTATGACCAGATCAAACGCCGTTCCGTTCTGTCCGATGAGGATATTGTCGGCAAAAACATCGCAATCACGGTTCTTCATTCCCACATAGTAGGCACCCCGCACACCGGCAAGAAAAGGCTCGTCACCGTTAAGAATCAGGACACCGCCGGGCTGAAGTCCGTTTACGATCTCCATTTTCGCATTTCGGATGCCTTCTCTGGAACCGAGATTCTCAATATGAGAGGTTCCGATATTGGTGATCACCGCAATATTCGGTGCCGTCATCCTTGAAAGCTCGTCGATCTCGCCAAAATGGCTCATCCCCATCTCCAGAACTGCCGCTTTATGCTCGGGTCCGATTCCGAGAAGGGTCATGGGAAGACCGATCTGATTGTTGTGATTGCCCTCTGTTTTGAGGGTCGGGTATTTTTCCGACAGGACAGACCAAATGAACTCCTTGGTGGTGGTCTTTCCGATGCTGCCCGTGACTGCAACAGTCAGGGGATTGAAGTCCGCTTTATAGCTTTTGGCAAGTTGTCCCAGTGCCTTCAAGGTATCGGGAACCAGCAGGAGAGTACATCCGAGTACCCCGGTGGGAACCCTTTGGCAAAGAGCACAAGTCATTCCCTTTCTGCCGCAATCGGCAATATAATCGTGTCCGTCCAGCCTTTCTCCCTTGATCGCCACGAACAGGGAACCCTCTTTCACTTCTCTGGAATCGGTCGTAATACTCCCGACGACGCCGTTTCCGTTTCCGATCAGCTTTGCGCCGATCCGTTCAGCAATCTCTTTTACCGTGAGTCTGACTTTCAGTTCTGCGATCATTGGTTTGACCATGCCTTTCTGATTTTCCGATTATAAACGCAATATTGGGGACCGCATTTGGGATTATTCTGACGATCAGGAGCCGAAATCCTGTCCGTAGCGCAGTCGAAGTGCGGCGGCAACCTCATCCTTTTCCGAGAAGGGATGCTTCCCGTCCTTCCGGATTTCGTAATCCTCATGACCCTTTCCCGCAATCAGAATCACTTCGCCGTCCACTGCATGAAGGATCGCATACCGGATTGCCTCTCTGCGGTCAACGATGGTCACATGAGGTTTGGACGCATCCACACCGACCATAATATCCCGGATGATTGCATCGGGATCCTCAGTGCGGCAGTTATCACTGGTGATGATGGAGAAATCCGCCATTCTCGTGGCAATGCCGCCCATAATGGGACGTTTGGTCTTATCCCTGTCTCCGCCGCATCCGAACAGAACCGTCAGTTTCTGATCGGGTCTGCAGGTTTTCCGGATAGAGGAAATGACATTCTCCAGTGCATCGGGGGTATGGGCATAATCAATGATCACCGAGAAAGGAAGGTTGGCAGGGGTTACCCTCTCCACCCGTCCGGGAACACCCGGAATCTCGTCGATGGCTTTCGCCACCGTTTCGGCGGGGATTCCCATCAGAAGTGCCAGAGCAACTGCACCCAAAGTATTATATACGGTGAAATGTCCCGGAATGTGACAGTGAATCGGCAGTTTCACTCCGTTTTTTTGGACTAAAGTATAGCTGATTCCGTCTATGGAGCGATATGTCAGATCGGATGCGACGAAATCGGCATCCTGCGACTCTGCGATCGAATAGCTCTTGCAAAGTTTCTTTTCATATGCCCGTTTGACATACTCATTGTCGATATTGAAGACCGCAAAATCCGATTTGGGAAACAGCAGTTCCTTTGCTGCCGCATAGTTTTCCATGGTCAGGTGGAAATCCAGATGCTCAGGAGTCAGATTGGTGTAAATTGCCCCGTCAAAATGGATGGGAGCCACTCTGCCCAGTACCAATGAATGGGAAGAAACCTCCATGAACACGATCTGAACGCCGTGATCCCGCATTTCGGCAAGGCAGGCATACAGATGCTCGGGATCGGGAGTGGTCATTCCCGCCTTTTCGGCATGATCTCCGTAGGAATTGCGGATGGTGCCGATGATGCCGGTTTTCCAGCCCGCATCCTCGAAAATCCTGGACAGCATGAAGGTGGTACTGGTTTTTCCGTTGGTTCCGGTGATGCCGATCATCTTCATGGATGTCTGGGGGTTTCCGAACCAATTGGAGAAGATGTAGGACGCTGCCAGTCTGGCATCCTTGACCACGATGCAGGGGAGCGTGCAGCCTTCGGGTATGTATTCCACGATTGCCACCACTGCCCCGTTTTCCTTTGCCGCAGGAAGAA
Organism: Eubacteriales bacterium; assembly: GCA_051868045.1. GTDB lineage: Bacteria > Bacillota > Clostridia > Oscillospirales > CAG-272 > CAKSQF01. The sequence continues at coordinate 55,130 of JBJDZN010000068.1, read as the reverse complement.
AACTGTGTCCGTCAAACTTGGTTCCGGGGATACACAAGAAGGCATAGCCCTCCTTCACCAGCCGGCTGTCTCCCGTTACGCCGCAGATTTCGATATCGCCGTTTCCGTTTTCCTCTGCTATCTCTGTTCCGATAAACAGTTCTCTGACTTTCATAACAATCTCCTCTCTGTTCAAACCGGTATCACTCAATAACATCTCCGTCGCCGTCGGTCTGTTCCATATACCGACAGGTGATTCGGATCACACTGCCATATGCCACCCTGGTATTGGGTTCCACACTCTGCGATATAACGATGGCTCCGACTCCCTCTTCGTAGTTGGTTGCACCTTCAATAAAGACGTTGAGTCCCAGTGAGTACAACTGTCGGATTGCCAGTGCCGCATTCATATTGGTCAGATCGGGAACGGTAACGGGATCGGTTTCACCGGTCCCTCCGGTATACAGAATGACCTTCCCGTTGATTTTGGTCATGTATTCGCCGGATGCGGGAACCTGAGCGGTAACGGTTTCGCCGGTTCCGATAACCTCATACGAAAGTCCCAGTTCTTCAATTGCCTTCTTTGCCGCATCCAGAGTCTTACCGCCGTAATTACCGACTTTCACTGCGATTCTCGACATTTCTTCCTCGGTATATACACGCTCCACACCGAGATAGGGCAAAATCTGTTCCATGACGGCGGCAACATAGGGAGCCGCTACCGTTGCACCGTATTTATTACTGGTCTGAGGCTCATCTACGATGATGATGACACAAACCTGAGGATCGTCTGCCGGAGCAATTGCCACGCAGGAACCGATTCGGTCATCGGGATCCACGGTATCCCGTTTCTCGGAGGTACCCGTCTTCGCCGCAACCCGATAGCCCGCAACATAAGCATTACCAACACCGACGCCGGTGGACACGCCGTCCTGAAGAACCGCCATAATTGCCTTGCTGACTTCGCTGCTGACAACCTGCCGCTTGATGCCGGCATCGTAGGAAACAACCACATTACCGTCTTTATCGGTCAGGGCTTTGACCAGGTGAGGCGTCACCAGATAACCGCCGTTTGCCACTGCGCTGATGGCAGTCAGCTGCTGAATCGGGGTGGTTTTGAAGGTCTGACCGAAGCTGTAGCAGGCAAGCTCCACCGCATTGAGTCCGGTCTTTGCCACATACAGTCCCGCCGATTCACCGGGCAGATCCACACCTGTTTTGGACGTGTAGCCATACGCCTCAAAATAGCTGTAAAAGGTCGATGAGCCGATTCTTGCCGCAACCTGCATGATCGTCGGGTTACAGGACATTTGAAGCAACTTATCAAAGGTGTTGGTACCGTGACCGCCTGCTTTATGACATCGTATGGTGCTTCCCGCCACCTTCAGGCTGCCGGTACAGGTAAAACTGTCCTGGAAGGAGACAACCTTTTCCTCCAGTGCCGCAGAGGTCGTGATCATTTTAAAGGTGGAACCCGGTTCATACAGGTCGTTGACCGCCTTGTTGTTCCACATTTTATAGACAAGCTCCCAGAAATATTCGTTCTTTGACTCTTCCTCGGTCTTCCCATTTGCTGTTTCTTCGTCGTACTGCCAGTTCTCATACAGGGTAGCAAAGGATTCGGTCAGCGTATAAGGATCGTTCAGATCAAAATTCGGGTAGGTTCCCATCCCGTACACCTCGCCGGTGTTGGGATTCATGACGATTCCCGTTACTCGGTTTGCCGCCATGGAATCATAGTAGGTAGCTTGCAGTTGCTTTTCCAGAATGTTCTGGATGGTGACATCAATGGTCGTGACCAGATTCAGTCCGTCCTCCGGCTCAATGTAGGTATCATACTCCATGGGCATACTCTGGCTCTGGGCATTCTTGGTGGTGATATACCGTCCGGGCGTTCCGGTCAGATATTCATCATACTGAAGTTCCAGACCGATCAGTCCTCCGTCCGTTCCGGTAAAGCCAATGACAGCAGACGCCAGTTCGGAATAGGGGTAGTAGCGTTTGGTGGTTGCCTCCAGATAAACCTGTGTATTCAGGCTCAGTTCGGAGATCAGCTTCCGGACCAATTCTGCCGTATCGGGATCCAGATTTTTTTCCAGGGTAATATCCTTCTTGGTCGAATATTGGTTGATTCGCTCAACGATCTCATCGGCAGTCATGACCGTGTATTCCGACAGTCTTTCCGCAACCTTCTGTTTATATTCCTCGGCAGCCGCCGCCTGACCCTCGGCAATCTCTTTCTCGGACAGTTCGTCTTCATCTGTCGTTTCAAAGTTGGATTTTCCCGCAGACACGATGTCCACCGGAGAAATGAACAGACGGTAGGTCGTGGTATTGGTCGCAAGTGCCGCCATATTCCGGTCGTAGATCTGTCCGCGAACCGCAGAAACGGTGGTCTCCTGCTGTATGTTCTTGATAACCTTATTCTGAAACTCGTCATAACGGGTAATCTGCAATTCAAAAAGTTTGACCACAAGGATCGTACACATTGCAAGCATGATCGCCATCAGCCAGAAGCAACGGTGATCAATTTCCCGTATTTTTTTCATTTTCATCGTGATTCATCCCTCTGCACACCGATAACAGGTAAAATGAACGCAAAATTGAGAGTACGTTGCCCCTACTCTCAAATCTTGCCGGTACCATTAATTTTATTCGTTTCCACTGATGGTATTCCAAGTCTTTACAAAAGACTCGGAAACCGCAGACAGAATGGATCCGAAGAAGCCGCCGAACAGTTCCTCCTCCGGCTCATATACCTGCACATTGTCCTCTCCGTCGGACCCGACATAGACACGGTTTACGTTTTCCGAGTAAACCAAGCCGTTCTCCTGTGCATACTCTTCCACCTTCAGCATATCGGTTTCTGCCTCCAGCTTGGAGTTCAATTCCTTTCGCTCAGCTTCCAGCGTCAAAAGCTCTTTTTTCAGGGTGGCAATTTCCTTCGAGGTCTCGCTGATCTCAATTCTTCCCTGCACCATCACGACCAGCATGACGGCAAGCAGGGTGCAGATAATGACCGTCCCGAGAATCGACTGTTTTCTGATTTTGGAAACGCCTGCTTTTTCTTTGAGCCTGCGTTTTTTGCTCTTCCGCAAAGCAGGCTTCCCCGAAGTGGCTCCGGCAATGACAACCGCTTTGTTCTGATCTTCATCTGCCCCATTCAAATCGACAGATTCAACCTTTTTCTTACCGTCCGCTTTATCATAAACAATCTTGGAATAGTCCATATCGACATCCAAATTACGGTTTGTTCTTGCCATGGGTAATCTCCTTTATAATTTTTCAACTATCCTGAGTTTTGCACTTCTGGATCTGGGGTTCTCTTCCAGTTCTTTTGACGAAGGAAGAATGGGTTTCTTGCTGATCAGCCGGATTGACGGCTTATGCCCGCAGACGCAGACCGGAAGGGTCTTGGGACAGATGCAGCCCTGCGCCAGTGAGGCAAAGGTCTGTTTTACAATCCGATCCTCCAGCGAATGGAAGGTGATCACTGCCAGCCTTCCGCCCGTGTCCAAACGGTCAACCAATTCCCTAAGGGTAGGTTCAATGACATCCAGCTCATGATTAACCTCAATCCGGATTGCCTGAAAGCTCTTTTTGGCAGGATGATGTCCGCCGCAGAGAACCTTCGGAGGCATGGAGGACTTGATGATGTCAACCAGCTCAAAGGTGGTTTCAATGGGTTTTTCTTCCCTTTGCCTCACAATCGACCGTGCAATCTGGGGTGCAAAGCTTTCCTCACCGTACCGGAACAGCACGTTTTTGATCTCCGCTTCGCTGTATGTATTGACCACGTCATAGGCACTGAGCGTGGCACTTTCATTCATTCGCATATCAAGGGGAGCGTCATACCGATAGGAAAAGCCTCTGTCCGGCGTATCCAACTGATAGGATGAGACGCCCAGATCAATCAGTGCTCCCCGAATCTTCGGAATCTCCAGATCGTCCAAAGCCTGTCCGATCTCCACGAAATTCCGGTTGACAAAGGTTACCTTATCCAAGTATTCCCGGAGCCGTCCCCTTGCCGCTTCGATAGCAGTGGCATCCTGATCTACGGCAATCAGTCTTCCCTGCCCGATTCTTGAAACAATCGCCAGACTGTGTCCGCCGCCGCCTGCCGTGCAGTCCACGTAGACGCCGTCTGCGATGTTCAATCCCTCTATACATTCATCCAGCATGACCGAATAATGTTGAAAATCGCTCATACTTTGATCATACCTTTCTGATCTTACTTCGCCATCTCGGCATCCTCACTGCTTTCAAGCAGCGCACGGACATCGGAGAGATCCATGGCAGCCTCTTTGGCGTCGAAGGTTTCTTCATCCCAAAGTTCTACATAATCAAAGGCTCCGGAACTTACGATGTTCTTGTCCAATCCGGCAAATTTGCGATAATCCGCAGGAAGAGCAATTCTTCCCTGACCGTCTACCGTCAGTTCTTCCGAGTTTCTTCCCAGCCAGGAGATCACTGCCGCACCCTTTACCTTGGGCAGTTTACCGACGATCTGATCCTTGAATCTTTTGAAACCTTCTTCGCTGTAAAGGCAAAGGCACTTGTCGCTGAAGGACTTCGTCACATAGATCGTGTCGCCGAGCTTTGTACGGAATTTAGCGGGGATAAACGTTCTGTTTTTATCATCAATGGTGTGTCGCTGTTTACCAATCAGCCATTCACTCACTGGAAAAATCCCCCACTTTCATGTAATTCGACTGGAAATTTATTGTATTTCGCACCACTCGTTGACATAATTATAGTACAAAATACCCTCGATTGCAAGGGAAATTTTATGAAAAACGAAAGAAAAATTGCTTTTTTCGGCATTTCTAAACATTCATTTTTGAGTTTATGAAAATTCAGAAACAATTGTTCTTATTGCAAAACAAAAATCGGGCAAACATTGCAGTTTAAAAAGCAAAAACCGCAATATTTGCCCGATAAAATGATTGAATTCGGCATTTTACCGATTTATTCGATCTCGATTTTTCTGCTCCACTTTGCTCCACAATTGACGGGAATCGGGTGGGTCATAAGCACCATCCACCTTTTTCCCGACCCTTTCCTGACGAGCAAGGTTGGGACTTTTTTGTCTTTCGATTCAAAAGTTTTCCGGCTCCTTTTTCAGGGTTCGGACGACTGCCTCGGGAAGGTATTTGGACAGATCCCTTCCGTACCGGATCATTTCCCTGCCGACGGTGGAGGACAAATGACGGTACTCCGGTCTCGAGGGCAGGAAAACCGTATCTACGGGGGCGATGGAGCGGTTGACGGTATCCAGAACGCACTCGTACTCGAAATCCGCTCCGCTTCGCACCCCTTTGACGATAACGCCGACACCGTGGGTCGCCGCATATTCGGCAACCAGACCGGCGCAGGTGTCAACCGTCACATTCGGAAGACCTTCGCAGCACGCCTTCAGCATTTCCATTCGCTGTTCGGCAGTAAACATATACCTTTTCTCACTGTTAAGGCAGAGGCAGACCACAACCTCATCAAAGATTTTCGCCGACCGTTCTATGATGTCCTGATGCCCCAGGGTCGGCGGATCAAAACTGCCCGTAATCATGGCTTTCATGTGAGACTCGCCTCCTTTACCAGCACGCTGATATGGACTCTGCCGTATCTGACAAATTTCCGAAGGATCAGGTCGGGATGCGTCACAGGCTGATCGCTGTCCGACTCACAGACCAGAACGGCATCGGGAGCAAGAAGACCTGCCCGGAGCAGTCGGTCAATGGCATCGGGAATCAGTTTCAGGGCATACGGGGGATCCAGAAAGACCAGATCAAAGGTTTCCTTCCCGTGAAAGGAACGGATCAAGCTCTTGTAATCGGTCTCGAAAATCCGCAAATCGCCGATCAGACCGGTCTTTTTGGCATTTTTACGGATAACCTCCACTGCCTCCTTGTTGGCATCGCAGATCACGGCTCCCGTGGCACCTCTGGACAGTGCTTCCAACGCCAACTGTCCGCTCCCGCCGAAGAGATCCAGCACTTTTGTTCCTTCAATCTCAAACTGCAACATGGAGAAGATGGCTTCTTTCACCCGCTCCGGCGTCGGACGGGTAACATCATCCCCTTTCAGGGTATCAAGATGGATTCCGCCTGCTTTTCCGGTTATAATCCGCATTCCGATCACTCCTTCTGTTCCGTTTTTTCCTTCTGCTGACTCTGTTGCTGTTCATCTTTTTCGTGGAAATGCTTGTAGACGCTTTCCCCGTCTTTTTGCGACAATCCCTTCACTGCCCCGATTTGCTCTGCTGTTGCCTGTCGGATTTTACTGATGGTTCCGAAGGAAGACAGCAATATTGCCGCTTTTTTGGCACCGATTCCGGGAATATCCTGAAGAGACGAACGTTTCAGGGTCTTTTCCTTGGATTTTCGCATCCTGCCGATGGTAAATCGGTGGACCTCCTCCTGAATCTTATAGACAAACACGAAAACCGACTGTTCTCTTGCTATGCTGATCTCATTTTCCCCGTCAGTAATGGCTCTGGTTTTATGGAAATCATCCTTAACCATGCCGAAAACCGGAACGTCCACATTAAGCTCGGCAAACAGTTCCCTGACGGTATTTACATGACCCTTGCCGCCGTCCAGCAGGAAAAGGTCGGGAAGCGGCTGCTCTCCGGCGTGAGCAATCCGTCGGGTCAGTGCCTCCCGCATGGACTGATAATCGTCCTGAACCTGTGTCGAGCGGATTTTATATGTGCGGTAGCCCTTTTTATCAAACTTCCCGTTCTTGACCGAGATAATTCCCGCCGTGATGTTTTCGTCCCCGTAGTTGGAAATGTCGATGGATTCGATACTTTCGGGAACCACCTCCAGCGACAGGAGGGAAGCCAGCTTCATTAGCGTCTCGTCATCTTTCTCGGCATCCGCCAGATACTGTCTGGCATGAAGGGCTGCATTGTCCTGAACCATCTCGCAGAGCTGTTTCAGATCTCCCTTCTGGGGAACCCGAACCGTAATCTTCGCCGACGCCAGATTCGAAAGATATTGAGAGAACACCGAAATCTGATCCTCCCCGGGATCAAAACCCAAAAGGACGGTTCTGGGAATGTACTCCCGTCTCGAATATCCGTCGCAGAGAAAGGAAATCACCGACGAATCGTCCACTATCCGCTCGGCAGTGAAGATGAAGTTGTCCGAATCCACCACTGCACCGCCCCGCACATAGTATACGGCAAGACAGGAGCAGGTTTCGCCGGTATACAGCGAAATCACGTCATATTCGGCATCGGGAGACCCTACCACCTTCTGCTTCTGCCACAGAAATTCCAGTGCCTTCAGCCGGTCACGGTAGAGGGCAGCCGCCTCGAATTGGAGATGATCGGAGGCATACTGCATTTTCTCGGTCAGGGACTCCTTCACCTCACGGTAAGAGCCGCGCAGGAAGGATAGAATTTCGGGAAAGCGTTCCCGATAGGCTTCGGAAGACAGTTCGCCGGTACAGGGGGCGCAGCACTGTCCGATCTGACTGTACAGGCAGGGACGGCTTTTCCCAATATCCTTGGGGAAAGACAGCTTGCAGGTGGGAAGCAGAAAGGTTTTCTGAACGGTGCGCAGAATATTCCATGCCGCATAATTCCCAGAATAGGGACCGAAATATTTTGCTCCGTCCGATGCCCGGCTTCGGGTGATCAGAATACGGGGATATTCTTCGTTCACCGTAACCTTCAGATAAGGATAGCTTTTGGCATCCTTCAGCAGAATATTGTATTTGGGCTGATACAGCTTGATCAGCTTATTTTCCAGCACCAGTGCCTCGATTTCGGTATCGGTCAGCATATAGTCAAAATCGTAAACCGATGACACCATTTTCAGGGTCTTGATATTCTTTTCGGAATCGGTGAAATACTGGCTGACCCGATTTTTCAGTGCCTTGGATTTGCCGACATAGATCACCTTATCCCCTGCACCGTGCATAATATAGACCCCCGGGGACAGGGGGAGACGGTTTGCCTTTTCCCTCAGTTCCGCCTGACTTTTTCGCTCCATCCCGGACTCCTTTGGCTCAGAATACAAAAATAGCAGACCACACCGCAATGTTTGGAGCAGCCTGCTAGTCTTGGCTTTTGCAAGTTCACTGAGTTGATTTATTCCTCGCATCCGTTTGCGATCAGTTCGCAAAGGCTGTCGAGTGCTTCTACTTCGTCAATCCCGTCTGCAGTCAAGGTGATCGTCATATCCTTGACGATTCCAAGGGAAAGTACGCCCAGAAGACTCTTTGCGTTAACCCTACGTTCGCCCTTTTCAACCCAAACAGTACTCTTGAACTTATTGGCTTTTTGAATGAAAAATGTTGCAGGTCTCGCATGAAGCCCTACGGGATTGATAACAGTAACCTCTCTTGTAATCATTCTTTTTCGCTCCTCTGTTTGCATACCGAATAGAGTCGGCATAAATCTCTTCTACATTATAGCAATAAATTCCGATAAAATCAATACCTTTTTTCGATTATTTTTGAATTTTTTATATTTTTGGTAATTTGCTGAAAAATCAACCGATTTTCGTGATCAATATCGTGAATTTTTGTCCCATCGAATGAACCGTAAAGGTCTTGCCGACTGCTATTTTTTCCCCTCCTGACAGGTAAAAACCGCTGTCTTTCCGAATTCCCTGAACCATAAACGTTCCGGTAACGGTCCTGCTCCCGGAATCGCTGACATTCATGTAGATAAAAGGAGAGGTGGACAGGATGGTCTTGGTCCCCATGGAGACATCATAGGTCTGAAGCACGCCGAATGTTTCGTCCTCGTAGGTGAATTCCTTCTCCAAGCCGAACTGTTCGGCGACGGTCGGATCCAGATCGGTAATCGCAAAACCCACCGTGACGGTATCATCTGCCATCATCCGATTGACCAGTTTTTCAGCCTGTCCCCTGAAGAAGAAGGAAAAAACCGACAGCACTACCAGAAGCACCACCAGTATATCCACAAAGTTTACACGGTACTTTTTGCTTGCCGGCATCCGTTTTTCCGTCTTATCCGTCACTTTCTGACCAGATTTATTGTTTTCCATATGTGATATACCCGTACCTTTCTTGTTTACACAAAATCTTCATACGATTCACGGTCCGTCGGACGGTTATTCCGCCGTCGACTGAACCTGTCCTTCTGTATCCTCAAGCTGTTCGATCACACGGATCAGGGCGGTCTTCTCAAAATTCTTCGTAGAGCAGAGGAACTCATCCCCAATATACAGATCCAGCTCGTCAATTCGGTATCCCGTATCCGTCTTTTGGGCGGAAGATTCCACCGTTATCAGAAGGTTCACCTTGCCCGGATCGGTCAGGTAGACCAAATTCCCGTTTTCATCGGTGAATTCGGTGGGCAGAAGACAATCCTCACTGTCGATTGCCGTTATGGTTCCGATTTCTTTTCCGTCATAGTAGAGAGCGTCCCCTACTGACAGAAAGGAACAGCTTGTATTACCGTCAGAGGTCTGAATTCCATACAGATTTTCGTCCATACCCTCCACGCACAGAACGTAGGTGAGGGTCACATTCTCGCCATCCTCTTTCCCGATTTTCGTAAAACGTTCAAATCCGCCGAAAATCAGCAGGAAAACGGTATACAAAAGAACCAACAGCACCACAATCAGTGCAATCAGCGCAAGGGCATCCACAATCCGGTAACCGGATCTTGCATTCTTTCGTTCCATAGCCAATTTATACCAACCTTTCTACCTTTCTATCTGCCTTTCTGCTTTTCTGCATTCCGATATTGTATCAGAATTTCAGAACGATCTCGCCCTGAATGTCGGACAGATCCCGCCGATAGACCGTATGCTCGTCCACCACATAGCGACGAACTGCCACACAATACCCCACAAGCAGCCAGAACATCATAAAGTTGACTCCGGTACTCCACACGGACATCGTCAGCCCGCAAAGCAGAACGGCGAAAATTCCGCAGAATACCGCCAGATGCACCGATGTCAGATCATATTTCATTCCCTGTCCGGAATAGAAGGAAAAGCACATCCGCATCAACAGAAGCATCGCCGCCAGAAACAGAATCAGACCCAGAAATCCGGCACCGATCAGCAGACCCAGATACAATCCGGACGCATTGGGGGCATCCGGTACCGAAGAACCTGCGGCATACACTGAGTAATAGGAAGAAAAGGTCTCATCGGACAGTCCGATACCGCAAAACAGGGTGTCTCTTCCGATCCGAAAGGCACCTGTCCACACCGTCACCCGATTGAGGATGGAAGAATCACGAAGCAGCAGAATCGAGCAAAGCCAATCGGTGATCCTCTCGGGCAGGAAAGGCAGCGTCAGGGGAGCGCAAATGACGGTAAGCAGCAGTATGGAAAACATCTTTTTGCCTGACAGTCCCAGATAAAGCAGACAGCTCAGTAAAAAAGCCACAATCGCCGTTTTGGAACCGGTCAGCACCAGACAAATCAACTGCATTGCCATCGAAACAAGCAAAGGAAAAGCACCGAAAAATCGTTGTTTCAGGGCGGAAATGCTCAGAAATGCAGTCATGAGCAGGTAAACCGCAAGCCCAGTGGCATCGGCAAAGACTGAGCTTACCCCAACGGTGCGGTTCAGCAGTGCCTGAACGATTCCGACGGCAGAGACAACCGTCGATGATGCGATCAGACTGCCCATGCTGCATTCAATCCACTTGCGGGCGGACAGCAGGTTCTTTCCAAGAAAATACAGGATCATGCCCAACAGGATAAGACAAATCGTACCGCCGGGCGCATAATCGCCGCCAATCAGTAATTCCGAAGCAATCATATAGATCGCCGGAATCAGCAACACAAAATCAAATGTTTCAAAATGAACGACCCGCTTGCCGATCATCACGTTGAACAGATAGCAAAGCAGAACCGTTACCACGAATATGCCCATCAGAATGTTGCCGCCTGACAGCAGATTCACAAACGGCAGGGCAAACAGAATCACCATTATTCCGAATTCGGGAACAAATACCGACATCAGGATAATCACGCTGAAAAACAGGGCAAATGCCACCGTGAGGAAGGAAAAATACAGGGTAAACAGTCCGCAGATGATGCCCACAAAGCCGGCAACCAGACACATCCGGATGGGTTGTGCCTGTCGGTCCTTTCCCTCAAGGTCTTTCTCCGTCAGCCCCAAAAAGGGGACAAGAACGCCGTTGCCGAACCGACTGGTCAGGATATAGTGGCGGATGGATACACCGTTCTTGCTGATCAACGGAGCAGAAGCAATCAGCAGAGCAAAACCCGACAGCATAACGCCCACCAGCGGAGCAATCTCCGCACCCATGAAGATTCGCAGAATCTGCATCAATGCCGTCGATACGCCCAGTGAAAACATCAGCGTTCCCAGTGCCGAAACCGGTGCATAAGGGAGGTCCTTCAGAAATCCGATCAGACCGCCGATCAGGCGGTTTCGGGACAGAACCCGCCGAAAATGCTTGCTTGTCGGCTGACGGAGGGTTGCGGCATTATAGATCGACAAATGACGGTCAATTTTTTCGGTACCGACCTCTTTCTTGGGGCTGTACCGCTTCTTTCTCTGACGCTTGACCGTTTGCCCCGGCGCAGTACCCAGATAGGAATGCTGTGCAGCACTTTCAAAGCGATCATAGGAGGTCAGATAGCTACCGATCAGACTGGACTTGCAGAGATTTCGGAAACCGTCGTGCATGGCAGTCCCAAGCTTTGTCCAAAGGGTATAGGTCTTCTCCCCGGATGCCCCTGCCGGCTCTCTTGAGGTTTTCTCCTTTTGTTTCATCGGTACTCCCTCCTCTCATTGGATTTTCTATTGATAAACATCCGATCACAACAGATCGGGACGGCATTTTTTCGTCATCCGAAGAGCTTCCCGCCTGCGCCATGCCAGTATTTTGGCATGATCTCCGGACAAAAGCACGTCCGGCACCTTCATCCCATGATAGTCATAGGGTCGGGTATACTGGGGAAATTCCAGTTCACCGGAGGCGATGCTTTCCTTTTCATAGCACTCAGGATCGGCAAGAACGCCGTCAATCAGTCGGGACACCGCATCAATCAGGATGCAGGCGGGCAGTTCTCCGCCCGTCAGGATATAATCGCCCACCGAAATTTCCTCATCCACAATCTCATCAATAACCCGTCGGTCAATTCCCTCATAATGACCGCACAGAATCGTCAGATTGTCATACGACAGAAGCTCGGACGCCTTCTTCTGGGTCAGAATCTTCCCTTTTGGGGACATATAGATGCACCGGGAACGACCCGTCTGCATCTGACGGACTGCCTGATAGCAGTCATACACCGGAGGAGCCGCCATCAGCATCCCCATTCCGCCGCCATAGGGAGTATCGTCCACCCTGCGGTGCTTGTCCGTGGAATAATCCCGGATATTGTGAGTCCGGACCGTCAGAATTCCTGCCTGTCTGGCTCTTCCGATAATACTTTCGGAGGTGATCCGGTCAATCAGATCGGGGAAAAGGGTCATTACGTCAAAAATCATGAGAACATCCCCTCAATCGGTGTGACATAGATCCCCTTTTCCAGATCAACTTCCCTGATGAACTCGGGAACCGCCGGAATCAGGCTTGTTTTTCCTGCGGCATCCACCACCTCGTAGAGATCGGAGGCACCGTAGTTGAGAACGTCCCGGATCTTTCCGTATTCCCTGCCGTCATCGGCATCTATCACCGCCAGTCCGATGAGATCGGCAATGAAATAGCACCCCTCCTTCGGGGCGGGAAGGTCCTCTCTTACAGCATACAGCGACTGATTTTTCAGTCCCACCGCCGCTTCCCGGGATTCGATTCCCTCAAGATGCAAAAGCATCATATTCCCGCCGAAAGGCTGGTTCCTCGTGCAACGATACTCTTTCCAGTCCTTTCCCATGGGAAGATACAGTTTTTTCAGCGACGCAAAGATTTCTTTGCTGTCACAGAGGCATTCGACGGTCAGATCGCCCCTGATTCCGTGAACATTCCGGACGATTCCGGCTTCAAGATATTTTTTCATATCCGTTTTTCCGTTTCCATTTCCAAGGCGTTATTTTTGCCATCCGTGATTTTTTACAAGCACCTTTTCGATCTCACAGACATACATGGTGTGAAAATCATGATCTGCGTACCATCTGTCCACCAGAGAGGAATCAACAAATGCTTCAGGTCTGATTTCGTCTTCATACAGCTTTTTCAGGCAGAAAACCCTCTCCGCCTGCTCAAAACCGACAGCTCCATCCTCCTCAAAAAGCGGTGTAAAGCCGCAGAGGGCGACCTTATCGGTATCCCTGCCGCTGAGCTTGCCGCAGAGCTTCAACTGATCCCGATATTCCTCACCGAATATCGACACGCCGATCCTGCCGCAGTCTTTTATCAGTTCATGGGTATGGCGGGATTTCCGGACAAACAGAATGCAGACCGGCTTACCCCACAGAACACCGACGGCTCCCCAGCTTGCCGTCATCAGATTGGTACGGTTCTTGGCTTTGTCAGCACATCCGATCATCAACCATCGGCTGCCGATGTCCTCAAAGGCATTGGTGGTAATTTCGGTAGGCTTGATTTCGTGGAAAAGATTCATGACTTATCTCCGCTTTCTTCTTTCTGACTGAATTCTGACAGAATTGAATTAGAAATGAATGGAATATCAATAAATTTAAGGAAGGATTCATACTTTGGACACAATTGTCTGCATACATGAGTCTATTCCTTTCATGACATACTTTATTATATACTTTTTTTGAGAATTCGTCAATAGATTTTTCAGAAATTGCTTTACATTCCGAAAAATTTGTGCTATAATAAGTCAGACTTGTATGCCGTTCATGCAGGTTCTCAAATCAGAAAAGAAGGTTGTTTATGAATCAAGATCAGTATCTTCCCAAAATGCCGTCCGAGAAGACTGCACGAATGTTCTTCATTCTGTCCGTGATCACGGGCGCACTTTCGGGAATTCTCGGCAATGTCATCCTGCTCGACATGGTTGCCGCCACCATGACCTCAGTGGCACTCCTGTCCATCCGCCGTCCGACAATCGGCAGAATGACCGCATATGCACTGGGATGTGCCGTCCTGTCTGCGCTGATCGCCGTGGGTACCCACCTGCTCCTTTACAGACAGTTTTTCCCCGCCGCTCTGACGGCAATGGGTTATGCCCTTTGTGCCCTGATCATCGCCATCTGCGTTTTCCGTCTGAAAAGCAGATCACTGACGGTCCTGCTCTCCGCCCTCGTTTTCCTGCTGACGGCAGCCGTCTCCTTTCTTGGTCTGATTTATGACTATTACGGTGAAATCAGCTTCTCGGTACTCGCAAAGATGGAGGAGCAGATCCGCACCACTCTGATTGAGTATGTTCAGAATTACGTGAACCTGTCTTCCGCAGGACAGTCCGAACCCATTCTCAGTTCTGCCGATATTCAGGCGTCCGTTCAGGAACTCATTCAGTCCTACAAACTAATGCTTCCTGCCATCTGCTTTGACCTTACCCTGCTGGCATCCTACATTGTGACCGGCATTTTCCGCAGAATTCTTCTGGGATATTATTTCGGAAGACGCAATCTGTCGGGTTGGCTGGTCACCATCTCCCGCTCGACCGGCATCGTTTACCTTTGCGCTCTGGGTCTGTATATGATTCTCTCGGTTCTGTCCCTGTTCTCGTCGGGAAACTGGACGCTGATACTCACTGCGGCGGTCGTCAACATTCTGCTTCTTACCATGCCGGGTTGCCTTTGTATCGGCTTACGCAACATCATTTCACAGCTCAAACTGCGTCCCGGGCAGTCGCTGATCAATCTTCTTCTTCTCGTTGTCATCGGTTGCTGCAATCCTGTTTTTCTCTTATTCTATCTTGGATTTATCGGAGCTTTTTACACCGTCTTCCTCCCCAAAATTCAAAAAATGAGAGGCTCCGGACCGTTCTGAGTTT
>JBJDZN010000068.1:0-40172 GCA_051868045.1 Eubacteriales bacterium | reverse complement strand
ACCGTCTTCCTCCCCAAAATTCAAAAAATGAGAGGCTCCGGACCGTTCTGAGTTTTTGTTGCAAGCCATGAATACAGCGATATTTTGACACACACGCAGTTTCCGTTTCTTTACGGGTATTTTCCTATCCGATCAATGGACAACTGCCGATTTACAGAAAGGTTTCGCATTTATGAAACACCGTTTGAAGCATCTTTTTCACTTTCCGTCGGTTCATCCCGTCGTTCTGATCTTCCCATCGGTGCTGGCACTGCTGATTTTGCAGTATCTGACGCTCTACACAGAGCTTAACAATCTCCTTTGCTTCATCGTAGTTTCCCTTGCTTACATTCTGACCGTCTTTCTGATCTCCTTTTTTTCCAAAAGAAAAGCCGGAAAACTCCGAAGTTTCGGCGACATGCCCGATCCGTTGGATCACGATGTCAATGTCGCACTCTACAATGAAATCAAGGCACCCATCCTTGCCTGCGATCTGTACGGAATCATCTGCTGGGGCAACCGTGCCTTCCGGGAACTCGCCGCCAAAATGGAGGATCCCCCGGGGTGGTTTTCGGACGTTGCCGGCATGGGGATTGACGACGTCCGGAAGTTACTGGACGACGGTCAAAGCTGCAATGTCCGTCTGCTGGACCGCACATACAGTTTGGACTGCATCCTGATCGGTGAGGGCAAAAACCGCCTCTATCTGACCACCTGGTACGATCAGACCGATTACGAAAACCTCAAGCAGGTCGTACAGGACAATGAGGCATTGATCGCATACATCTTTATCGACAACCTGTCCGAGCTTTCCCAGATCGAAAAGGTCAATACCAGCTCCGCATCCGCCGATGCCGAAAAGATTCTCTACGATTGGGCGTCGGAGATGAACGGAATCCTGATCAAGTACGAAAACGAAAAGTACATTTTCTTCTACAAGGCAGCTTATCTGTCAAAAATGATTGACAACGGCTTTGACATTCTCGGCAGAATCCGTGAGGTCCGGGTGGGATCCAGTTATCTGCCGCTGACCATCTCCATCGGCACCTCGGCGGTAGGTCAGACCTTCACCGAGAAGAATGCCAATGCCTATGCCGCACTGGAATTCGCCCTTGCCAAGGGCGGCGATCAGGCGATCGTCAAGACCGGCGAGGGCAGCAAAATCTTCGGCGGTATGACCAAAACTTCCCAGAAGCGTTCCTCGGTCAAATCCCAGACCATTGCCCGTGCATTGTCCGCTTACATCTGCAATGCCTCCAACGTGCTGATCATGGGACACCGTACTCCCGATTTTGACAGCATCGGCTCCTGCGTCGGCATGGCAAGACTTTGCCAGTATCTGGGAACCCCCTGTCAGATCGTAATTGACCGTGAATGCTCCAACATTGCCAAATGCTTCGGGCTGTTGAAAGACCTTCCCGAATATGAATCCATGTTCATCAGCGGAGAAGAGGGACTCCAGCGCATTCAGCTGGATACCCTGATGATCATCTGTGACGTCAACAATGTCCGCCAGTTTGAATGCCCCGAGCTGCCCGGGCGTGTGGGAAACGTAGTCTACATTGATCACCACCGCATGACGGAGGAATTCCAAACCCCTCCCCTGCTGAGTTACATCGAGCCGTCTGCATCCTCGGCAAGCGAACTGGTTGCGGAAATTCTGGAACAGGTCAACGACAGTATGCTTAAGCCCCAGGAGGCAAATCTCATGTATGCCGGCATCGTTCTGGACACCAAGCATTTCGTCATCAACACCGGTGTCAGAACCTTCGAATCCGCCCGCTATCTGCGCAGTCTGGGCGATCCCAGCGAGACCAGAGAACTGTTCAAAACCGGCATTGACGAGATCCGACGGGAGTCCAGATTCCCCATCAGCGACGAACCTTACCGGGGTCATATCATGATTGTGATGAGCGATTACCCCGACAACAACGACTCCGACATCACTCTTGCGGCAAAGACCGCCGACAAACTTCTGGACATTGACGGCATTGATGCCTCCTTTGTCATTCTCAGACTGCGCAATGCCTTCCGGATTTCCGGCAGATCGTCGGGTAACATCAACGTCGAAAAGATTCTCCAGCGTCTGAACGGCGGAGGTCATTTCAATGCTGCTGCCGCACAACCCAAGGACATTGACGAAAACACCACCATTGAGGAAATTCGTGATCGGCTGATCCGCTCCATCGACATTTTCCTCGATCAGGAGCTTACCAAGGACGACAGCGACGCCTGATAAAACCCGATAACCCCCATAAACACACCATAACGAGCAGATTCAGATCAGAAAGGATAAAAGTTAAGATGAAAGTTATTTTATTACAGGATGTCAAGCCCCAGGGTAAGAAGGGGGATATGATCAATGTATCCGACGGATATGCAAGAAACTTCCTTTTCCCCAAAAAGCTGGCAATAGAGGCCACTCCTGCAGCCATCAACGAAATCAAAAACCGTGCCGCATCCGCAAAATTCAAGATCGAAACCGAGCGTGCAGAGGCGAAGGCACTTGCCGAAAAGATTTCCGGACTTGAGATCGACATTGCCGTTGCTTCGGGCAGTGACAACAAACTCTACGGTTCGGTTACTTCAAAGGAAATCGCCGATCAGCTTGCCAAGCAGCATGGCATCACCATTGACAAGCGCAAAATCGTGCTGGACAAGCCCATCAAAACCTACGGCATCTACAATCTGGACATAAAGCTATACACCGACGTGACTGCCAAACTGAAGGTTGAAGTCCACAACGTAAAGTAAAATGGCTATTGAGAACATGATTCGCAAGCTCCCCTTCTCTCTGGAAGCGGAGCAGTCGGTTCTGGGATCCATTCTGATTGATCCCGAAACCTTAAACGAGGTCGCAACGATTATCACATCGGATGACTTTTACCTGGAAGAGCATCGGGAAATCTACTCTGCCATGCAACGGCTCTTCCTGCAAAGCCGTCAGATCGACCCCGTGACCCTGATGGATGCACTGGTTCAGGAAAAGGTCTACGATCCCGAACAGTCCAAAAGCTACATCCGCACCATTGCCGAAATCGTTCCCTCCTCCTCCAATGTCCGGGACTATGCCACCATCGTCCGGGACAAGAGTCTGCTTCGGAAGCTGATTGCCGTTGCCGGTGAAATCACGGATGATGCCTATGCCGAGCAGGACAGTGCCTCCGACATCATCAATTCCGCCGAAAGCAAAGTCTTCCAGATCGCACAAACCAAGGAACAGCACGATTTTACCCACATCCGTGACATCATCCTGACCACCTACAAGCAGATCAAGGATGTTGCCGACAACAAAGAGGATGCCGTGGGAACACCTACCGGCTTTTCCGGACTGGACAGCGTCCTTGTTGGCATGGGAAAAAGCGATCTGATACTGGTGGGTGCCCGCCCCGGTATGGGTAAAACCTCCTTTGCGCTGAATGTTGGCGTCAATGTCGCCAAGCAAAGCGGAAAGCGGGTCTGCGTCTTCTCGCTGGAGATGTCCAAGGAACAGCTGGTATCCCGTATGCTGTCCTCGGAGGCACTGATCGAAAGTAACACCATGCGAAGCGGGATGCTGTCCCCTGAGGACTGGGACAAGCTGGCTCAGGCATCCTCCGTTCTGTCCGAAACCGAGATCTACATTGACGACACCTCCAACATCACGGTTACGGGAATGAAGGCAAAACTCCGCCGGGTGAAGAATCTTGGGCTGGTCATCGTGGATTATCTGGGTCTTATGCAGTCAGATCGGAAAATCGAAAACCGAGTTCAGGAGATTGGCGACATTTCCCGAAACCTCAAGATCATGGCAAAAGAGCTGATGGTTCCCATCATCTGCTGCGCTCAGCTGTCCCGTGGTCCCGAGTCAAGAACCGACAAGAGACCCATGCTGTCCGATCTGCGTGATTCGGGTGCCATCGAGCAGGATGCCGACGTGGTTCTCTTCCTTTACCGGGATGAATATTATAATGACGATCCCGAAAAGCAGAACACGGCGGAAATCATCATCGCCAAGAACCGTCACGGCGGCACCGGAAAGGTGAACGTCGGTTGGTTCGGCAAGTATACCAAATTTACGACGCTGGATATGCGTGAAGAAAACGGTTAATGCTATGGAAAGTGCCAGCATGACAGTCACCCGCAAATTTCGCAAAATGACCGAGGAACATCAGATGCTCGGATGTTCCTCGGTTGTCCTTGCGCTCTCCGGCGGTGCAGACAGCGTGGTTCTGCTGTCTCTTCTGAAATCCGAGTGCCAAAAACGGGGAATTTTGCTGTACGCCATCCACGTTCATCACGGCATCCGGGGCGACGAAGCAGATCGGGATGCAGACTTTTGTCAAGAGCTGTGTGACTCGCTGAACGTCCCCCTTGAGACCGTAAGGCTGGACATTCCCGCCCTTGCCAAACAGGAGAAAAAGGGGTTGGAGGAGTGTGCCAGGGAGCATCGGTACGGCGTGATGGAGGAATTCTGCCATCGCATGAACATTGACCGGATTGCCACCGCCCACAATGCCGATGACAATCTGGAAACCCTGCTTTTCCACCTGACCCGGGGTGCCGCCACCGGAGATGCCATGGGCATCTCCCCGATCCGAGGAAGAATCATCCGTCCCCTTTTGCTCTGCACCAAGGAGGAAATCCTTGCCTATGCAAAATCAACGGGTCTTTCCTTCGTAACCGACAGCACCAATGCCGACACCGCCTATACCCGAAATTTCCTTCGGAAGGAAGTCGTGCCGAGACTTCGTGAAATCAATCCCAAGGCGGCGGAAGCGGCGATGCGCTACTGCCGCTATCAGCGTGCAGACAGCGACTATCTGGATCGGATCGCCGAAAGGTCAGTTGAAATTGACGATTGCATTAGCCTTTCCCGTCTGGATCCCCCCATATTGCGGCGGGTACTTCAGAGGAAGTATGCCGACAGCATCGGGTATCCCTCCATGCCTGCCTCCCAGACCTATACCCTTCTGAAGTTGGTCACAAAATCAAGGGAGGGGAGCCGGCTTTCCCTGACCGGCGGCTATGCCGTGATCCGACGGGGAAAGCTGATTTTCTGCCGTGAGATTGCAAAGGCGGAAACGATTTCCTATCAATATCGGCTGCACATAGGAGAAAATCCTGTTCCCGATGCAGGTGCGCTCATCTGTCTGTTCCCCAAAATCGGCGAGGAAGAAGAAAAATCAATAAAAGAAAAACAAAATATTTACAAATTATTTATACACAGATCATTTGCCTTTGATAAAATAGGGGTTGATGATCTTTTGGTTCGAAACAAAGCGGACGGTGACAGGATCCGATACGGAGGAATTTCCCGGAGCGTTAAAAAACTTTTCTGGGAAATGAAAGTCCCCGTCGAAAAGCGGGGAAAAGTTCCGGTTGTCTGTCAAAATGACGAGATTCTCTGGATTCCCGGTTTTCCCGTATGTGATCGGGTACTGCCGGGGAACGGTTCCAAACAGCTTCACCTCTGCTATTTCAGTAACGATGATGACTGAATCGCTCTGATTGTTTCAACACATTCCATTTTGGGAGGAATCTATGAAGGGTAATAAACTGATCACAATTCTTATGTGGATCGGCGTTTTCGCTGTCTGCATCGCTGTCGCTTCATTTCTTTTGGGCGGCAACACCAGCGAAGAGGTAAAATATGACGATATCGTCAGCTATTTCCACAACATCGGCAGTAGCGACGAAAATGCAGTTGCAGTCAAGGACTTCACTCTGACCAGTAAAAATCAGTTGAACCTGGAACTGACTAACGGCAAAAAGGTCGAGGTTATTCTTCAGGACCGTGTCCGTTTCTACGAAGACTGCTGGGACTATATCTTTGATGAAAACGGCAATGTCCGGGTCGATGCCAACGGAAATGCCCTGGTCGAATTTGATCTGGAAGAGCCGGTCACCTATCCTGCATGGCTGTCTGCACTTCCCTATATCATCATTCTGGTGGTTTTCATCGCCTTCTGGGTCTATATCATGAATCAGGCAAGCGGCGGCAAGGGAGCGAGGATCAACAGCTTCGGCAAATCCAGAGCCAAAGTCACGGTTGCCAGCGATAAGAACAAGGTTCTCTTTTCCGACGTGGCAGGTGCCGACGAGGAAAAGCAGGAACTTCAGGAAGTCGTGGAATTCCTGAAGGATCCCGCCAAATTCACCAAGCTCGGTGCCAAGATTCCCCACGGCGTTCTGCTTGTGGGCCCTCCCGGTACCGGTAAGACCCTGCTTGCCAAGGCAGTCGCCGGTGAGGCAGGCGTCCCCTTCTACTCGATTTCCGGCTCCGATTTCGTGGAGATGTATGTGGGCGTAGGTGCCTCCCGTGTCCGTGATCTGTTCGACGTTGCCCGCAAGAACCCCGCTTCCATCGTCTTCATCGACGAAATTGATGCCGTCGGAAGACACCGTGGTGCAGGACTTGGCGGCGGTCACGACGAGAGAGAGCAGACCCTGAACCAGCTTCTGGTTGAAATGGACGGATTTGCCGGAAACGAGGGCGTAATCGTCATCGCCGCCACCAACCGTCCCGACATTCTTGACCCTGCCCTTCTGCGTCCCGGACGCTTTGACCGTCAGATCACCGTCAACTATCCCGATGTCCGGGGTCGTGAGGAAATCCTGAAGGTTCATTCCAAAAACAAGCCCTTTGAAGAATCGGTCGATTTGGCAGTTGTCGCACGGAGTACCCCCGGATTTACCGGTGCGGATCTTGCCAACCTCTTAAACGAGGCTGCCCTTCTTGCCGCAAGGCGGGGCAAGTCCCTGATCGGCATGAACGACATCGAGGATTCCACCATGAAAATCATCATCGGAACCCAGAAGAAGTCCATGCGTATTAAGCCTGAAGAGCGGTACAAAACCGCCATTCACGAAGCCGGTCATGCGGTTTTGGGACACTTGCTTCCCACGCAGGATCCTGTGCATCAGATCACCATTGTTCCCTCAGGCAGAGCACTTGGCGTAACCGTACAGCTTCCCGAGGATGACAAATACAGCGTCTATAAGAAAGAGCTCAAGGAAGAAATCGCCGTTCTTCTGGGCGGAAGAGTGGCAGAGGCCATTTGCTTTGACGACATTTCCGGCGGTGCCTCAAACGACATTCAGCGTGCCAGTGAAATCGCCAGAAAGATGGTCACTCAGTACGGTATGAGCGATCGCTTGGGTCCCATTTCCTTCGGCTCCGGTCACACCGAGGTATTCCTTGGTCGTGAACTTGGCGACGATCGAAACTACTCTGAGGAAACTTCCCGAATCATCGACGAAGAGGTTCACAACATCATCAACGAGGCGTATGCACTGGCAGAGTCGGTTCTGCGTGCCAACATTGACAAGTTGAAATTCATCGCCGAATTCCTTGTAAAGAACGAAACCATGGACGAAATCCAGTTCAAGGCTCTGATGGACAATGATCCTCAGCCCACCATGGAGGAATTGGAAGCCATGATGGATGAGAGACGTAAGAAGAGCAAGGCGGAAAACGAAGCCCAGGAAGCTCGTCTGAAGGCGAAGGCTGCCGAGGAAGAGCGGCTTCGCAAGGAAAAAGAAAAAGAGGAAGCGGAACGGGAAGAACGTCGCCGTCAGGAAGAAATGACGGATATGCACGGAAATCACCGTCCCAAGGATTTCTTCTCGGACCCGGATGACGATGATGACAAGGACGACAAGTCTGACCAATAATCGCACCTTGCAATAAAAAACACCTTTCTGATAAGGCAAACCTATCGGAAAGGTGTTTTTATCGTTAAAGGATCACCCCAAAAGCTCGTTTAGTCGCTTTTCGGCAAGCGAATTGTCGGGAGTCAGGAGCAGGATCACATAGGAGCCTTTGCGGACAATCTCCCCCGATGAGACCACCGCCTCATACCCCTCACAGTCATAGAGATAGACGTCGGGACGTTGGAGCAGGTCCAGCCGCCGACGCAGGATTTTTTCCACCTCATCAAATCTTCCGTTTGAAATGGGTCGGAAGATATAAATCTCGAAAATCTGATCGTCGGTTGACAGGCAGACGGCATAGTCTTCGCACAGTTTTGCGGGATTCATACCGTCAAACAGGGTCATGATTTTGTCTTCATCAAGGTAATTCTGATTTTCTGCACCGTTGAAATAGATTTTACAGTTGGAATTTTGCCCGTAGCACTCCCGCAGGTAAGCCAGAAGATCGGTACAGGTATAACTGTCACCCGAGCAGGAGGACAAGACCAAGCTGAACATCAGCAGAATCAGGCACAGAACCCTGAAAATCCTCTT
This sequence comes from Eubacteriales bacterium, assembly GCA_051868045.1. Lineage (GTDB taxonomy): Bacteria > Bacillota > Clostridia > Oscillospirales > CAG-272 > CAKSQF01. Next base: position 31,964 of record JBJDZN010000068.1, on the reverse strand, counting down.
CAATGCCATCGCTTCCTTTCTTTGTCTATTCTATTCCTGAAAATTAACAAATAGACACTTGACAGCAGAGGATAAATGGAATACAATAGAGGAAAAGCATTCAAAAATCCGGAAAAACGTGGATTTACTCGCTTTTTCCTCCAGATATCATTTCAAAACAACTGCTGTATCGGAAAGGCATGGTTGTCTGTATGAAAAAACATCTTCTCAGAATTCTTGTGGTTCTGCTCCTCTTTATTCCCACCTATCTGTCGGTTTATTTCTATCTTTCGGCAAAGGACGATCCCGTTGACGAGAACTCGGTTTACGCTGTGGATTTTCTGGACACCAGAGGAGAGATGACCCACTACGAAACCTCTGACCCCCACTGGTCAGAGCTGATTGATCTGCTGATGACCATTCACGACTCGGCAAAAAACACCGAATCCCTTCCCACCGATTTGGTGGGTTCCCCCTGCATTACCGTCACCTATTACAGCTATGACATGAAAACCGATTACCAATACTATTTCTCCGCAGGAAAGCCCAGCAACAGCTACTATCTGGACGGTGACGGAAACGCCTATCGTATTGATGCCACCGATGCCATCAAATTTCTGGACAGCGATTTTTCCCTCTGCCTGTACGACGGTTCCATCACCCCGGTTCTGACCGTCCTCGGCACAAAGGTTCCGGCAGACACCCTGGATTGGAGTTACTACAGTTACAGCAATCTGGAGCATAAAGTTCCTCTTTCCGATGAGAATGGCAATCTTCCGAAACTGGAATCCTCCTACCGCAGTTTTGAAATGAGCTTTGACAAGCTGCCGGATGAGGCAACGGTATCGCTGACCGATTCCAAGGGCAGTCCTCTCTTTGAGGGCAGCCTGTCGGAGTTTCAGGAATCTTCCGTCATTCGGAACACCGTCCGTTCGGATACCGATCTGACCTTCCGGGTCGAGGCAAGTTGGGAACAGGGCTACGGAAACGGAGCCTCAGGAAGTGCCGACTATCTGTTTACGGTTCATTTCCTGTTTGACCCCGCCGCCGACTTCTGGCTTGGTGAAGACTCGGTTGAGGCAGGCGAATTTGTCGTAATCTCAGGTGAATATGTTGAAGATCCACAGGCAATCGTTGTTACAGCCACCCCCGCATTATCTGCCTCTCCCATCTTCTTTGTGGACGGCGACAAGGTCAGAGGCATTCTGCCCATTGATCAGAACATCGTCGCCGCAGAAACCGAGTTTTTGATCCGAATCCAGTATCACACCATTCAGAAAGAGCTGAAGCTGACCGTCCTTCCCTCCTCTGCGGCTACCAAGGTCCGCAAGTACAATTACAGCGACCTGATTGATCTGTCTACCCGCAGTCAGGAAAATCTGGACAAGTTCACCGAGCTTATTGCAGGTCTTCCCTATGAACAGCAAATCTATTTCTCGGGTGCCTTCCGAAAGCCCGATGAAAATCAAAACCGTGCAAGATTCGGCGATACCGTCAACAACGGCACAACCGAGGATCAATTCATCTCCAACGGCATTGCATGGGTCAGCTACAAGGGCGAGGCAATCTATGCCGCCAACAGCGGCAAGGTCATTTATGTTGGAGAGACAACCCTGGGCGGTCTGACGTTAGTCATTGACCACGGTCTGGGACTGCGTTCGGTTTATTACTGTCTGGGCGAGATCAAGGTTTCCGTGGGTGACATGGTCACATCGGATACGCTTATCGCCACAGGCGGCGGAAAAGCAGGCTATACAGACGGACACACCTGCTATCTTGAGTTATGGGTCGGCAGAACTCCGGTTGCCTACTATCCCATTGTAGATGGCGGTCGTACCGGTGAAATCGTGTTTGGTGATCCATCATGAAAGAAAAACGGAAAAATCACTCATCCACCAAGCCCAAAAAGCCAAAGAAAGAGCGAAAAGTCGATCTTTTGCACTTGGGAATGCTCATTCTGGCATTACTTTTCGTGCTGTATTACCTTGCAATGGGTATCTCGTCGGGATTCGGAACCTCCATTCTCTACATCTGGCTGTTTTTTGCCGGATGTCTGCTGATCCTGGACTCCCTTCGGATGGCGTGGAAGTGCGGAAAGATCAGAATTCCGAAATGGATTCGCACCTCCTTCTGCATTCTCCTATCGGTCTGCTTTGTTTTTTTTCTGTTCGTAGAGGTCTGCATATTTACCGGATTCCGTTCGGATGCCCCAGAAAGCGCAGACTATCTGATTGTGCTGGGTGCCAACGTCCGTGGTGAGAATCCTTCCCCGGCTCTGGAACTGCGAATTGATGCGGCATACGATTATCTTGCGGAAAATCCCGACACCGTCTGCATTGCAGCAGGCGGCAAGGGGAACGGCGAGATTATCAGCGAAGCGGAGTGTATCCGTCGTGAACTGGTGGCAAGAGGCATTGACGGTGATCGGATTCTTCTGGAGGAACGTTCAGTCAAGACCTCGGAAAATCTGACATTCAGCCAGGAACTGATTTCTGACAAGAATGCGGAAATTGTCATCGTTACCAATAATTTTCATGTTTTCCGTAGTAAAGCACTGGCAAGGAAGTGCGAATTCATCCACGTTTACGGAATTGCCGCAGACTTTCCCTTTTGGGCTCTGCCCCACTACATGGTCCGTGAATTCATCTCAGTAGTGGTAGACACGCTATACGGGAATACGGCATTTTAAGCAAAAGGGTGCATCCCCTGCACATAGCGGGGGATGCACCCTTTTCATGGATTCTATTCAATTCAGTTCCCGTCTGCCGTCAAGGGCACGGAAGAGTGTGACCTCGTCTGCATACTCCAGATCGGCACCCACCGGAACGCCGTAAGCCAGTCGGGTAATTTTAATTCCCAGCGGCTTCAGCAGTTTCGTCAGATACAGTGCCGTTGCCTCCCCCTCGATGGTGGGATTGGTCGCCACAATGATCTCACGGATTTCCTCGTTGTTCAATCTGGCAAGCAGTTCCTTGATCCGGAGCTGTTCAGGACCTACCCCATTCATGGGCGAAAGGACACCGTCCAGCACATGATAGCGTCCATGATAATCCTTCACACGCTCGATGGACATAACCGCCCGTACATCCTCCACCACGCAGATCACAGGATCACGGGTCTCATCCTTGCAGACCGAGCACAACTCATCCTCACAAAGATTATTGCAGATTCGGCACCGATGGATCTTGGTCTTGGCATCCAGAACCGCCCGGGCAAGCTCCTGAGTTTCCTCCTGACTTTGATCCAGCACGGCGAGAGCATAGCGGGTCGCCGTTTTTCTTCCGACGCCCGGAAGTCTTCCGAACTGCTCAATCAGTTTTTCAAGCGGAAGTATGTATTCGGACATATCAGAACAATCCGGACATTCCGGGCACATTCATGCCGCCGGTGATCTCGGTCATGGCTTCCTCATTGACCGACTCGACCTTCTTAATTGCCTGATTGACTGCGGCAACCAGAATATCGGACAGGGTTTCAATATCATCGGGATCCACAACCTCGGGAGAAATCCGGATAGACTGAATCTCCTTCTTGCCGTTGATCGTCACCGTAACGGCTCCGCCGCCAGCCTGAATCTCGTACTCCTTCTGATCCAGTTCAGCCTGCTTTGCCTCCATCTCAGCCTGCATCTTTTGTGCCTGCTTGATCATGCTCTGCATGTTTCCGGGTCCTTTATTGAATCCTTCGGGTAATCTTGATTTCATGGTTCCATTCATCCTTTTCACAGTAAAATTTTTTATTCTTCTCCGCATTCCGTTTCGGAAATGCGGAAATCGTGATTATAACAAATCGTCCAGCAGACTGTTTTTCTCGGTTTCCCGGGGTCTTACTCTGAAAATCACCTGAGAAAGGGGATCTCCAACCGACCGTGACAGAGCCGTCAATGCCTCGGCACCGTGAACTGCCTCCAGCATGGTCAGGGCAAAGGAATCGGTGAGGTTGACATACAACCGTCTGCCCACCGGGTCAATCATTGCCTTTGCCTTGCGAAGATAGGGGGTCTCCGCCATATGAATTTTCTCAAACTGGTCAATCAGATCAGCAAATCCCGTATACTCGACAAGCGCAGGTTCGGTTCTTTCCGGGATTTCCCTGGAATCCGAAGCCTTAGTCGTCGGTGTTTCTTCTTTAACTTTTGCCACAACAGAAACGGGTTCTGAAGACGGAACCGCCGTCACACCGGACACCATCAGGGCAGTAAGCTTTTCCTCAAGCTCGTCGATTTTGGCGGACAGTGCCTCATTGGAATCGCCGGTCGCCTCACCGCACATCCGAATCAGCGTCACCTCAGCGGTAATCCGCTTGTCCGCACCTCTTGACATAGACAGGCAGGCGGACTCCAGCAGTTTGGAATGATAAACCAGCGTCCCGTACCGGAATGCGGAAGACAGACGGATGAGATCGGAAAGCTCCGAATCGGACACGTCGAGAATCTCCTTGGAAACCTCGTTTGCAGTCTTGATTCCCAGTGCTTTTCTGACCATCATATCCCGATAGAAGGCAGCCAGATCGTTTAAGAAAACCGCCAGATCGCAGGATGAGCGATGAATTCTTGCTACCTCTTCGAATATGGTACGGAAATCATGATTACGGATTGCCTCAACAACCTTCGTTACCCCTGCCCGTCCGACCACACCGGAGATTTCTCCTACCCGTTCGGCAGTCACCGACTGTCCGTCGGCAGAACAAAGTTCCAAAAGACTGACGGCATCCCGCATCCCCCCCTGGGACAGCTTGGCAATCAGTCTGGCACCGTCTTCGGTCAGATCTATTCCCTCATTTTCGGCAATATAGGCAAGCCGCTCCATGATGGTCACCACAGGAATACGGCGAAAATCGAATCGCTGACAACGGGACAGAATGGTGGCGGGAATCTTTTGCAGTTCGGTGGTCGCCAGGATGAAGATCACCCGTGAGGGCGGCTCCTCCAGCGTCTTCAGGAGCGCATTGAAGGCTCCCTCGGAAAGCATATGAACCTCGTCAATAATGTACACACGGGTTCCCATCTCGGAAGGGGTGAAGATCACTTCCTCACGGATGTCCCGAATATAATCCACACCGGTATTGCTTGCCGCATCCATCTCAAGGACATCCAGAGATGCCCCCGAGTCGATTGCCCGACAGGTCTCGCACTCATTGCAGGGATTGCCGTTTGTCAGATGCTTACAGTTGGCAGCTTTGGCAAGGATTTTTGCACAGGTGGTCTTTCCGGTTCCCCGGGATCCGCAAAAAAGATAGGCGTGATTCAGCCTTCCTTCTTCCGCCTCATGGGCAAGTACCTTGGTAATATGATCCTGACCGACAACCTCAGAGAAGGTTCTCGGACGCCATTTTCTGTACAGTGCCTGATGCAAAACGATTCACCACCTATATGCCTTGAACAAAATGAAAAAAGGATATAAAATAAGACCATACACCGTTCTTCGAACAAGACTGCATATGCGGTAAGAGAGCCGTATGCTCCGGACAGGCAGACCTGTGGCACATCAGCGGAACCGCTTAATGCTGCTTGGTTCCCCACCTGACATGGTTCACGGGTGCTGATTGCACAGGACCCATCCTTCAACACACACAAACTCGGTTCAGACCATACATAGCTTGCCCTCAGAAACGGAAACCACCCCTGCTGTAGCGGATTGCAGGTAACAAGGCACCGCTATCTCCCCGGCCGGTATGGCCTTATTTTATATCCTTTTATTCATGAGTGTGGGAGGAACCTCCTCCCAACGTTTATAGTATATCACATTTCCCCGGCTTTTTCAAGAGTTTTGCAAAAGTTTTTTGTAAACTTCCTATAAACAATCCTTGCCCTTCCTCTCAGCCGGGGATTTGCCCATAGATTGGATACCGATTGATCGTCGACCACATTGCTTTTCGGACCGATCCAAAGGCATAACGCTTATTTTGCGGTCATTTTCAGATAGGCGTTGATGAATCCGTCGATATTTCCGTCCATAACCGACTGAATATTGACCTCTTCATAATTTGTACGCGTATCCTTCACCAGCGTATAGGGCATGAAAACATAGGAACGAATCTGTGCGCCCCATTCGATATTTGCCTTGATTCCCTTGATGTCGTCGATCTTCTGGAGATTCTGCTGAATCTTGATCTCCATCAGCTTGCTTTTCAGCATTTTCAGTGCGGTTTCCTTGTTTTGAAGCTGACTGCGCTCGGTCTGACAGCCCACAACAATGCCGGTGGGGATGTGGACAATCCGGATTGCCGAATCGGTCTTGTTGATATGCTGACCGCCCGCACCGCTGGAACGGTGTGCCGTTACCTCAATTTCATCGGGACGAATCTCGATGGAACCGTCATCCTCCATTTCAGGCATAACCTCAACAGATGCGAAGGAGGTCTGACGCCTGCCGGAAGCGTCGAAGGGAGATACCCGAACCAGACGGTGTACGCCATTCTCACTCTTCAAAAATCCGTAGGCATTGGTTCCCTCCACCCGGATGGTGGCAGATTTGATTCCCGCTTCGTCGCCGTCCAGCCAGTCGACCAGCTTGACGGTAAAGCCTCTCTTTTCGCCCCAACGGGTGTACATACGATAGAGCATCAATGCCCAGTCCTGCGCCTCGGTTCCCCCTGCTCCGGGATGGAAGGTCAGAATGGCATTGTTGGCATCGTACTCACCGGTCAGAAGAGCCGTCAGACGCATGGTCTCGGCAGCTTCCTCAATCTCCGACTGCTCGGCAAGAACTTCATCGGTGAAGGATTCGTCGTTCTCCTCAATGGCAAGCTCCGCCAGCGAAATGGCATCCTCCAGACGGCTTTCCAGGGCGTGGAAATCTTCGACCTTCTTCTTGAGCTGTTTGAGTTCCTGCAGGGTTTTCCCCGATTTTTCGGCATCCGACCAGAAATCGGGTTCATAGGTCATTTTATCCAGTTCTTCGATTCGAAGCTCGGTTGCCTCGATACGAAGAGAGTGGTACAGTTCGGAAACATCCGAACGCATGGCTTTTAACTTGATTTTAGCCTCTTCCAATTGTATAATCACAAATAGTTCCTCCGAATATCATTAAAAATATCAACTCTGATCGCAATTTCGGACATGCGTCAGAGGAATCCCACGGGGCAGCTGTTAATGGTTCCGAAAGAAAGGGTGGGATCACATTCCAATGCCAACTGACGAAGACGCTCAAGCACGGGAAATTCGGTGTAATGGTGACCTGCCAGAATCAGATTGATTCCCGCATCGGCAGCGTCCAGGTCGGCATGATGCCCCATTTCGCCGGTCAGATAGGTATCAGCCCCCAAACGGATCGCCGCAGGAAGATAATCCTTCCCGGCACCGCCCACCAGTGCGACTTTTTCGACCCTTCTGCCGGAGTCCACGACCTCCAGAACCGGTGCGCCGAGAACCGATTTCACACGCTCTGCAAATTCGGCAAACGAGGCAGGAGCAACAGACCCTATCCGCCCGATCTCCTCTCCGGGAAGCCCAAACGGATGAACATCAAAGAGTTCGATTTGCTCTGCCAGCACATCGTTGACCCCGCCTTCAACCGCATCCAGCCTCGTATGGAAGGACAGAACGGAAATTCCGTTCTGCAAGAGCCGAATCAGCCGCCGTCCTGCGGGGGTCTGATCAGACAGGGATTTCAACGGCGAAAAAATCAAAGGATGATGGGTGAGAATCAAATCGTATCCATCGGAAATAGCGGTATCCACCGTTTTATCGGTGACATCCAGCGAAAGAAGAACTTTTTCGACCTTTTTCTCAGAGTCGGGACAGCACATCAGTCCGTCATTATCCCAGTCACAACGAAGAGACAGGGGGATCCTGCTGTCCAGATGTTGATACAGTTGTCTGACGGTTACCATAACCGCTCTCCTCCATTCTCATAAGAATATCCCGGCGAATTCTTTCGTCTTCCTCAGAAGATCGCCCGGACTGTTTCAAGCCGTCAATTCTGGCATTCAGATAAGACAAGTTCTGGTCTGCCAGTCTGTCCAGAAGTTTGTGCCGCTTTTTCAGGTTGATTTTGCCGAGATACGCCTCAGCCGGGCTGATTTCGGCAGGTACACCGCAATACTGTGCAACCAGTATCTGATAGAGCTTTGAATCCTTTTCCAGAACCAGCTCCTCATCCAGAATCCGGAAACCGTTTCTGCACAGATAATAGCGAAGTCTGTGTGCCATAGTCATAGGCTGAAGGATCAATCGGACTGCCGGATTTTTGATATAGTCCGAGCCGTCCAGAATGGAAGCGATCAGGTCGCCGCCCATCCCGCAGATGAGAATATCCTCGGGATGGTATCGTTCCACGCCATCCAGTCCGTCGGCAAGCAGCGTCTTGATCCGACTCGACAGTCCGCAGGCAGAAATATGGGCATTCGCCCGATCAAGGGGACCCTCCCTGACATCGGATGCCACCGCAAAGGGAGCAATTCCCTTCTCCACCAGATAAATCGGCAGATAGGCGTGATCGGTTCCCACATCTGCCACCACCGAACCGATACGCACAAAGGACGCCGCCGCAGACAAACGCCCGGACAGCGCAATCATTCCATCATGACTCATAGACAGGGAAAACGGGGTGCCGCAGACTGCGACACCCCGGCAAGGCTGAATGCAATGCACATCAGATGTCATAAACGCATCTGCGACAGTCTCACCTTTCGACTTATTTGTTCTCTTGGCTCTCAAGATACTGATTGATCTTCTCAACCAGCTCGTCAGCATCGGTACCGTGCACGGCGCAGGCATCCTCAATGGACTCGCCTCTGGAGGAAGGACAGCCCAGACAGTGCATTCCGATCTCAAAGAAGAACTCAGCCGTATTCAGATCGTAGTCCAGAACATCGCCGATCAGACTTTCTTTCGTTACCTTCATTATTCTATCTTCCTTTCGATTCAATTGCTATGCGAAACCCTTCGCACGGTTATTTTACCACAAAAAAGACGTTCTGTCAATTCCATTTTCATATTTTTTTGGATTTTCCGTAAAAATCTTTTACCGAATCCATGCCGTTCACCTGATGGCTGCCCCAAAAAGCCATCAAACCATCTGTTCGCTGAGCTTTCTGCCGCCCAGAATGTGGAAGTGCAGATGGTGAACGCTCTGGCAGGCATCGTCGCCGCAGTTGGAAACTACCCGATAGCCGCCGGTAAGTCCCGCCTCTTTGGCAATTTCGGGAATCTTCTCAAAAATCTTTGCAACCACTGCCGAATTTGCAGGGCTGATGCCGTCAACACCGGGAATATGCTTCTTGGGGATCACCAGAATGTGGGTAGGTGCCTGAGGATTGATGTCGGCAAATGCCAGCATATACCGATCCTCATAAACTTTTTTGGAAGGAACCGTTCCCTCGATAATCTTGCAGAACAGGCAGTCGGGATCGGCATCCGATTCCAGATACATTCTTTCGATCACAACCGGCTCCAGAGGTCGGTCGTTATAGTCGGTGCGGGAGTCAGCGATCTTGTCCACGATTTCGATTCCCTCTACCACCTGACCGAAGGCGGCATACTGACCGTCCAGGAAGTTGCAATCCACCTGACAGATAAAGAACTGAGAAGAGGCACTGTTGGGATCCTGAGAACGTGCCATGGAGATGGTTCCCCGCTTATGCAGGATGGGATTCCGGACTCCGTTGCCCGCAAATTCACCCTTGATCCGCTTCTGATCGGGGGAACCCATACCGGTTCCGGTGGGATCGCCGCCCTGAATCATAAAATCCTTGATGACCCGATGAAAGATCAGTCCGTCATAAAAGCCCTGTCCCACCAATTCCTCAAAATTCGCTACTGTAATGGGTGCGTCTTCGGGAGACAGTTCTATCTTTATTTTACCGTAATTTTTGATTTCCAATACGACCATGCTGGAATTCCTTACCTTTCCCTATAAAATCTTATCCCTGTAAAAGCTCATTCCGACTGAATGCGGACGCTCTCAATCACAATGGTCTCTATCGGATGATCAGTGCCATCAGCGATTTCCACCGCCGCTATGGCATCCACCACATCCATGCCTTCGCTGACATAGCCGAAAGCGGCATAGTTTCCGTTGAGATAGTCCTCCTGTTCACGGTCTGCCAGCATGATGAAGAACTGGGAGGTGGCACTGTCCATATTATCGCCGGTTCTTGCCATGGACAACACGCCCCGCACATGACTGATCCGGTTCTGCACACCGTTTGCCGAGAATTCGCCCTTGATCCGGGTCTGCCCCTCCAGACCGTAGCCGGTTCCGGTGGGATCGCCGCCCTGAATGACAAAGCCTGCCACCACCCTGTGGATAGTCAGCCCGTCATAGAAGCCGGAGTTTGCCAAATCCACGAAATTCTGCACCGTGATGGGAGCTTCGTCGGGCAAAAGGTTCACTTTTACCGTTCCGTAGTCCGCAAACACGATTTCAGCCTCTATGATTCTTCCGAAATCATACGCATAGGGACTGTAAAACTCGATGGAAGTTTTCCCTGAGCAGGACACCGTTGAAAACAGCAGGCAAAGAGCCGCAAAGGATGCTACTACTTTTCTGAGAAAATTACTGTGCCGCATAGACATAATCCTGAAGCATGATGTTCAGATTTCCGTTAAGGGTCCGGAGATCATCCATGAATTCCTTCTGATTGATTCCCTTCTTGAAAACAATCTGATAGGACAGTTCAAACATGGTACCGAAATTGCTGGACTTTACCTTTTCCAGATGCCAGCTCTTGGCATACTTGGTGAACACCTCATCAAATACGCCCACGTAGTTCAGACTTTCGGGAATCGTGATCTTCAGACGCAGAGCCGGAACTCTGGGAGTACCGAATCCGATAAGGCTCAGAACGATCATGACAATGCAGATCAGCACAGTCAGGATAAATCCGGCAAAAACCAGACCCATTCCGCAGGCAAGACCGGATGCCAGTGACGTGAAGATCAGACAGAGATCCTTCGGGTCGCTCTGGGTGGTACGGAAACGGATAATGGTAAACACGCCGGCAAGGGTCAGACCCACTGCCCAGTTTCCGTTGACCAGAAGAACGACCACCGCAATAATCATCGGAAGAATAATCAGAGTCGTCGCCATTCCTCTGGAATAGCCCTCTCTGCGGTTGTTGAACATATACAGAATGGCAAGCAGGATGCCGCAGACAAGTGCAGAACCCATTATAGCAAGCATAAGAAGAACATTCAGCTCAGTGTCGCCAAGTATATTCTTGATATTTTCAATATTAATCATACTATTTACCTAACCTTTCGTGTGGTTCTGATTTTTCAGACCGGCGGAAATCCCGCATTTTATTCATCATCGTCCGATTGAACCGAACTCAGGGCATCTTTGCCCTTTAACCTGTATTCATATTCCTTTCCGTACTTGGAGAAACTGCTGTTGAAGATCTGATTCTCCGAAAGGAATCTCGCCATCCATAGCGGCATGGCATTGGGAATCTTGATTTCCATCAGGGTTTTACCCGGCTCCAGAATCTGTTCCCCGTCGTCTCCGAACTCAAAGGTGGGATTGTCATGCCTCGTTCGGATATTCCGGTCGAAGGTAACTCGGAACTCACTGTCCTCCCTGCCGAACATGGCAATCCGATCATAGGCAATGAACACCGATGGGGCAAGTCCCGGATATCGTCGGAACATCATCTCGATTTCCTTCGCAACCTGAACATTGATATAGGAATCATCCTTCAGCTTCGGAGCCTTACCGGTGGCTGTCAGTTCCTTGGCTTCCCCATAACGCATGATCACACGACGCTTGGTTACGCAACCATTGTACTTTTTCTTGATCTCAAAAAAGACTTTAGAATCGTCATTTTCCGGTGGAAAATAGGACCGTAGCCGTAGCTTTTCCTTATACAGAGGCTTATCCGTAGAACGTCCGATAAGCAGGTTTTCAGGGGTATCATAGTAGACATTCAGAAGACCGTACACCTGTTCGTTCACACAGTATTTGTCAAACACCATGTAATCCTGCAGAAAATCCATGACCTTCCTGTACCGATCGCTGTCCAGCATATATTTCTTTTCATACCGTTTAAAAACTGAAATCGGCAAGTCCTTCACCTCCGTACTGTGTGATACATACAATCAGGCAGTCAGCGTTAAAGAAAAGTAGGTGTTAAAGAAAAGTAAAAGGAAGATTAAATCCGAGGATCATTATAAGGGATAATTGTGAATTCCATGTGAACATATGGTGGATATTAACAAAAAATCTGACAGAGTGCAAAAATACACTCTGTCAGAAACGGATCAATTTGCTGAATCGGCAAAGACCAGATCGCCGTACCTGTCGCTGATATAGGCATCGTAGCTGTCATATACGGGGTAATTCTGTGCGCCGTCCGGGAGTGTCACCACACCGGCACCCGCTCCGACGTTGTTGATGGTCAGATCGTACTCGGTCAAAACCTCAAAAGGAATCTCAGCAAAACTGGTGGACATGGACACCGTGGACTTCATGGAACGGATCAATCCGTTGGCATCCACAGAAAGAACGATGTCGCACTGCATCAGGCTGGCAAGACCCGATACAATTGCACCTGCATCCTGAAAATCGTCAAGATTTCCGATGCTGCCCTCGCCCAGCTCTTCATTCATTTCACTGACTGCCTTCAGGAGGGCATCATAATCCAGTCCCGAGCAGGTGATAACGAAACTTCCGTCATCGTTATAGGTAATGTTTACCTCGTCAAAGAAGGTGGAAAGCTCGTAACCATCGAAGGTGTAAGTGCTGAAATTGATCATGGAATTCAGCGCAAGAATGGTCTCAAGGTCCAATCCGTTCCGGAGCAGATCATCCTCAGAAGCGGCAATTTTCGCAGAGGACTCATCCTCGCCAAAGGACTCATAGGTATAATAGTAGCCGTCCAGATATGCCTCATAGAGAACAGAAGACTCGCTGAACTCTTCTCCGAGATAAGTTCCGGATGCCTGGGTTCTGGTGTCAACCGCATAGGAATACCCGTCCTCTGCGGCATTGATCAGGATGTGAACCGTCTGATCTTCCAGCGACTCAGCACCCATGACGTTATAGGAAGAATGGGAAATCACCGAAACATCCATTCCGGTGGAGGCAGACATATTGTCCATAACCTTGTTCCAGATCTGGGTGATCGTCATGCCGTTGAAGATGCCCTGTCCCACAGGAAGCTCAATTGCCGATCCGCCGGGCTCTGTTGTGGTGTCGGGCGACTCAGCCTGGGTAGGTGCGGTGGTCGTCGGCTCAGTGGTGTCAGTCGTCTGATCCCCGGTCTCAGGCTCCTGATTGGTGGTCACAGGCGGCGTAGTCTCACCTTCATCGGGGGTAGAAGCCGTTGTCGAGACGGATGTCTCGTCACTTCCGGCAGTGGTCTGGCTGCCCTCGTTGTTATCGGATTGGCAGGCAACTGCCGACAGCGTCAGCAGCAAACACAGAATAGCAGATACAATTTTTTTCATAGATCTTTCCTCCCTGCCGCATATGCGGTCAAGAATGCCTTTAATAGATTTATACCGTCCCGAAGGCAAACGCAGGACGGTACCGTTTGATTCGGAAATAGTCCTTTTCAGAAGACTCCGTCTTCCGTACAACCTTCCGCTATGGATAATTTTATCAGATTTGACGGGATTTGTCAAGTCCCTTTGATCTGCCCCCTGAAATTTTACAATATTTTTCAGTTTTGGTCACATTTTGTTCTGATTTACCTTGATCAGGAAAAAGACGATCACTGTCAGCAGAACCACTGCTGAAAAGGCAAGGCACACATCCAGTGCCATCAGATTCATGGCAAATAGTTCGATCATGATAAGCAGATTCAGCATGGAATGTCCTCCTTCCGGTATGCAGGAAATATGTACAATCTCACTCTCTGTCTTATTATAGCATATTATGAACAATTTGTCAACATTTTTTTAAAAAAATAGCACCAAATCTTTACGACAAATCGACTGAATTTTGAACAATTATTCCCTATATCCGTCAAGACCTGCCTTTTCGATTGCCTTGAAGATCCGATGCTTGAGTCCGTCGTTCTCCCGATCAAGGTCGTTCAACAGTTTTTTGACCTTTTCTCTGTCGGTATGTTTGTCCTCGGGACAGGGACTTTTCATGACCGGAATGGGATTATGGCGGACAAAGTAGAGGACATCCTTTTCAGGGGTCATAACCAGCGGTCGGATCACGGTGATGTCCCGCCGATCCAGATAGGTCACGGGTGAAAAGGTTCCCAGTCTGCCTTCATTGAAGAGATTCATCATAAAGGTGTCCAGCACATCGTCGTAATGATGTCCCAGTGCCAGCTTGTTACAGCCCATCTCCGTTGCCGCCTGATGGAGGATTCCCCTTCGCATTTTTGAGCAAAGGGAACAGGGATTGGGTTCCTTCCGGATTTCGAAGATGATTTTGGCAAGCTCAGTGGGGACAACCCGGTATTCCACCCCAAGCTCCCGGCAGAAATCGGATATTCCGGTGAAATCGCTGCCTTCAAAGCCCATATCCACCGAGATTCCGCAAACCTCGTAGGACTTTGGATAGAAGCGTTTCATTGCCGCAAGGGCGGCAAGCAGGGCAAGGGAGTCCTTTCCGCCGGAAATTCCAACGGCAATCCGATCCCCTTCTTCGATCATTTCGTATCTGTCCACAGCTTTTCTGACACGGGATAAAAGATGTCTGATTTTTTCAAATTCCATTTGTTCTCCACCTCCGAAAAGTTCACATTGACCGCCATAAGGGCATAGACTGAAGAGAGGTGAACATATGGCTATCAAAATTTATATTGATCAGGGTCACAATCCCACAAATCCCAATGCAGGAGCCGAGGGCAACGGTCTTCGGGAGCAGGATCTTACCTACGACATCGGCGTGCGGCTTGCCGATCTGCTCCGGCAGGACCCGAATTTCGAAGTTCGGTTATCCAGACCCACTCCGGAAACGGTTCTGGGAACCTCCAACGCAACCTCGCTGGCAGCGAGAGTCAACGATGCCAACGCATGGGGTGCCGACTACTTCATCAGCATTCATGCCAATGCCTCCACGATCACGACAGCCCTGGGCAGTGAGGCGTACGTCTTTTCCCTGCCCTCTACGGCGGGTAACTTCGGTCAGGCACTGATTAACGGCATCACTGAGACCACCGGAATTCCCAATCGGGGGGTCTTTGCCCGTCCCACGCTCTATGTTCTGCGTAGAACCAACATGCCGGCGGTACTGGTAGAAATGGGATTCATCACGACTCCCCGGGAGGCACAGCTTATGTCCGAACAGCCCGATCTGTACGCCACGGGAATGTATATCGGAATTCTGAACTATTTCGGACTCAGCTGATCCATACTGCTTCCCGATGTTACCGATTGTAGCACACAAATCGCCGTTTGTCAAGAGACCGGGACCGTCGCAACGACAATTTGCGACGGTCCCGGTCTTGATATTTGCCGGTATTCCACGGAATGCGGGACAACTGCATCAGGGTTCAACACTGAGACCGCCCGCAGGGTTCGGATTTACTCCTCATCGGTACTTTTCGCAATCGTTCGGACCACAGACCGGGCATAGAATCTCCCGATTTGTTTGTCAGCCGCACTCCACTACGAAGACGGAGGACACCTTATCAAGAGAAAGCGTAAAGGCGGTATTGCCGTCTTTCACGGTGAAGTCCAACAATGTGCGCTCGCCTGTCATGGGATCCCAGAGTTCCAGACCGGCATACTCGCCCCGAAGAATCACCTCGGTTTGAACGTCCTTCTCGGACGAATTGGCGAAGAACCAGACATCGGTCTGATTGAGAACCTTATGAATATAGGTCAGGTGACCGTTCCGATCGGTGACGGGGGCAATGTTCACATCGTACACCAACTGTGCCTGCTTCATCACCTGTTCCAATGCGGAAACGTCCGGAATATGGAAGCATTGACCTCCCTGATCATTGGTTGCCTCCACCGTACTGTCTGCGTCGGCATCCTGACCGAACATCTGACGAACGATTTCACGAACCGCCTCATTCTCTCCGGCGTCGGTAGCAAACATCGGGAGGGTCCCCACTGAAATCACCGTTCCGCCCTTTTGATAGAATTCGAAGATTTGGGTCAGATTGTCCAAATCAATGGTATCCATGGCGGGCAGAATAAGGACGCGGTAATCCTCATAGTTCACGGCATTGTCCAGATGCAGGAGATTTCCCTGTACACTGCACTTTTCGTTCAGCACCGACGGATGCAGATAGGTAAAATCAATCCGGAGCTTTGTGGACAGAGCGTCCGTGATCTCCACATAGTTGCTGTCTTCCGGAATGCAATAACTGCCGTTGAAGCAGTATTCCGCTTCCATGGCGTCAATGGGATACAGTACCGCCACATCGGCGACATGTCTTCCCGATTGCAGAAGCGTGGACAGGCGGGCGATGTATTGGTTATAGACGGGCAGAACATCGGTATAGTTGGGATTGCGCCAGGACAGTTCGGGCGGGAAGACCACATTATTCAGATTGTCATACCATACCGCATGGGGAACCATCACATTGATACCCTTTGCATACAAATCCATGGCGCATTTATAGAGATCCTTTTCGGGAAGATTGGTACCCATGGCACCATAGCATTCCACGCCCACCAGAGCCTTATCCCAGTTGTAGGCGGAAGAGGAAATCACTTTATAGTACTGATCGGTCATGCCGTAGTTGTAGATGACATCCACGGAAGGAATTTCCTGATACTTGAAACAGTACATCAGGTCGCCCTCGTAGGCAAGCGGGCTTTCCACATCCTCGCAGTTCATATGACCCATGAGTTTGATTCCATGACTTCGGCACCAGTCATCAATCTGACCGATGTAGTTTTTGGCGAACATCTCGGTACGCACCGCCATGAGTCTGTCCCTTGCCTCGGCGGTCTTCTCACCGATATCGTAGAACAGGGCGGGATAGTACAGGATGGGATTGATCTCATCGCCGTACATTTGGGCAAAAACTTCATTGAAATCCTCTGTCCATGTTCTGGCACCCTGTACGCCGTAGTTGGCGTTGGACGGCCAGAAACAGGGCTCATCGTAGAAAGCGGAGGTGATGGTTCCGTTGTCAAAATACTCCTTAAATCGGCGATAGTACTCTTCATATGTGATTTCAATGAACGCCGCTACCGACTCCTCGGAAAGGTAGTCCATTCCTTTGTGAGCGTCCTTAACCGTCACAAATGCCATGAGCTTCCAGTTATCCCCTTCCACGGGATATTCCAGATAGGAACCCTTGTAGTTTTCAATATCCTCCGACGGAACCAGAAGCTCGCCGTTTCCGTAAGCGGAAAACTCCACAATTGAGGCGGTATCCGATTTGACCGACTTCATCAAAAGGCGGATTCCGGTTGTTTTCACAGGCGAAAATTCTACACTGTAATTCGATCCGAGACTGCTTCCCGTGACAATATCCTTCCACTGACCGCCGTCCAGAATCTGGATGGCAAAGGAGGTCACCCGTCCGAATGCCTCATTGATACGAACCGAATCGACAGTCACTTCTTTGCCGTACAGCACAGAAAGCCACTGATCGGTTTTATTTCCGTCCTTGGCATTCCATCGGGTATCCGTTTTTCCGTCAAAGGCAAACTGCGCTCCGTACTCGGGAGCAAAATCGCTGGATGAGAAATAGCCCATCTCGGTCTTTTCCCCTTCCGACGATGCGGGTGCCTCATAGGGAATGCCGTTCAGGCAGACCTCCATCTCCGACACCGTTGCGCTGTCTCCCTCCACCTGATCGAATACCGCCCGGACAAAGCGGGTCTCCACGGGATCAAACTTCACCGTTACGCCGTTTTTCCCGACCGTCGTTCCGCTGCCGACCGTTGTCCACACATTCTTCTCGCCGTCGTAGATCTGAACGATAAATTTGCGGATCCGCTGGAGTTCAGAATCGGAGGGTTCATAAATCCGAACCTCATCGACAACGACAGGACTGTCGTAACCGACGGCAAGATAGGTTCCGCCGCCCGAATGCTGGTAGGCATTCCATCGGGTCTCCGGATTTCCGTCAAACGCCTTGTCCGCCTCATATCCGCTCACTTCATCGTAGGTTGAGGAGGCAAAGGCACCGCCCGGCTGTGTGTCGGGATCGAATTCGGGAACCGTCACGAGCACGGCATAATCCGAGATGTCCAGCATTTCCCCTGTTTCGGTATTCCATGCCACCGCACCCATAAAGGTCCCCTGAGGAATCTTCAGAAAGATCTTTCCGTCTATGACTGCAGTCGCCTCAGTCATATCCAGACGCTTTGCCGTCAAATCGGGATACCGCTCAGCCAGAAGCCCGCCTGCGGTATAGCTGGGGAAGCCGTTCTCATCATAGAGAGAGAACTCCATTCCGTACTTCGAACCCTCATCCAAAGCTGCCTCGTAAAGTTCAAAATACCGATCGCTCAGGTAACCGTCCAGCCAATAGGGGAGGATGCCGAAGCCATTATATCCGCTTTGCAGATAGGATTCCCGGACAATCTCCCGAACGGTATCGGTGGTCATATTATCCAAAGAGGTATTCCAGAACCACAGCGGCTTACTTCTCAGACTCTCGTCCGGATTCAGGAACGCCTGATAAAGGTCATTGAGAGTCGAATCCGGCATGGTCCCGGAAGGCTCTCCGCCGTTGGTCATACCGGTATTGGCGGTGTCGGTAGTGGAATTCACAGTGGTACCTCCTTTTAAGGGTGCAGCCCGGCACCCGGTAATGGAAATCAACAAAATCAAAGATAAAACCGATCGAATCCATTGTTTTTTCATGATCAATTCGCTCCTTTATTTTCAAACAGAAGGATTGTCATTCTATTATACAGGATTGACGGGCAATGCACAATGCAAAATCTTGCGCTGTTTTATCAAATTATTGCGGTCTACCGTCCAAACAATGTTCCTGCTCTGCTTTATTGGGGAATCCTGTTCCCACAGACATCGGTTTTCTGCCCCGTGATTCAGCCCCATCAGACAGTCGAACCCTTCTTCAATTGCTTTTATCTTCCCTGCTGTTTTCGGAAACGCCCGAACGCAGGATTTCCTCTGCCGCCATCAGAATCCCCAGCTTACCGCTTTCATAGGTCAGTCCGCCCTGAAAATAGATATTGTAGGGTTCTCTGATGGGACCGTCGGCAGACAGCTCGATGGAGGCTCCCGAGGTAAAGGTTCCCGCCGCCATGATGACAGAATCTCCATAGCCAGGCATCGCCCAGGGCAGGGGCGTCACATAAGAATCCACGGGACTTCCCTCCTGAATGCCCTTGCAGAAGGCGCACATCGCCTCTTCACTGCCCAGTGCTACGGTCTGGATAATGTCGTGGCGGGGTTCGTTCCATGCAGGCTCAACCCGATAGCCCAGCCGATCAAAGATATAGGCGGCAAGATGAGCGGTTTTCAGTGCCTGTGCAACCGTATGGGGCGCATAGAAAAAGCCCTTATACAGACTTTTATTCTGACCCAGAGTGGCGCCAACCTCCAATCCGACGCCAACAGAGGTCAGACGGTAGGAGCAGAGTTCAATCGCCTTTGAACTTCCCGCCAGATAGCCTCCGCATTCCGCCATACCGCCGCCGGGGTTCTTGATCAGCGATCCCACAATCAAATCGGCACCCACGGCAGTAGGCTCCCGATCCTCGGTGAACTCGCCGTAGCAGTTGTCCACCATGACATAGGCGGACGAACGGGCCTTGACAAATGCCGCAATTTCGCCAATTTCCGACACCGATAGGGTACGGCGATCCATATAACCCTTGGAACGCTGGATAAAGACCACCTTAACGGTGGAATCCAATGCCCTTTCGATGGCGGAATAGTTGATGGCACCGTCGGGGAGCAGATCCACCTGTCGGTAGGCAACCCCGAAATCGGCGAGAGAACCGTTGCCGGGGGTACCGGAGATTCCGATGACCTCCTCTAAGGTATCGTAGGGCTTGCCTGTCACCGACAGCAGGGTGTCTCCCGGGCGAAGCAGACCGAACAGTCCGATGGTCAGTGCCTGGGTGCCGTTGACGATCTGATGGCGGACGAAGGCCGATTCGGCGTCAAACACCTGCGCATAGATGGCATCCAGTTTCTCTCTGCCTCGGTCGTCATAGCCGTAGCCCGAAGTGGGTGCAAAATCCGCCTCGGCAACCTTATGGGATGCAAAGGCGTCCATCACCTTCCTGGTACAGACAAAGGAAATGTTGTCAATATCTGCAAACCGATCGGCAAGGGCGGTTTCCGCCTCCTTTGCCAGACCGATAACTTTTTGTGAAAATTCCATTTTATGTGCCTTTCTGTTATCTGTATTCGGGGCTTTGCCCCAAACTCCATTCAGGGGACTTTTTTCCAAAAGTCCCCTGAAAACCTTCAAAAAATTCCGTTAGGGTCTGTTGAGTTTACTTTCGATTGGGTATCTTCTGCCTTTTTTCGGTGGTTACAGCTCCATAACCTTCTTCTTGAAGAAGCGTCCCCGCTCCTCAAAGTTTTTGAAGGCATCAAAGCTTGCCGACGCCGGCGACATCAGAACGACATCCCCCTTTCCGGCGATTTCACGGGCAATCCGGACCGCCTCGGCGTAGTCTTTCGCCTCATAGAGTTCCGGACTTCCCTGCACATAGGCAGGCGAGCCGACAATTGCATCCCGGATCTTCGGTGCGGTTGTACCGGTCAGAATCACCGCACGGGCGTGTTCGCACAGCGGCGTCCCCAAGGGTTCGTAGGGAATGTGCTTATCATAGCCGCCGCAGAGAACAATGAGCTTTTGGTTGAAGGCGTTCAACGCCGCTATGGTGCGGGTGGGACTGGAATCAATGGAACTGTTGTAATACCTGACTCTATCCAGTTCCCGGACAAACTCAATCCGATGCTCCACCCCGCCGAAAGTGGTGGCAACCTGACGAATGTTCTCCACCGAGACCATTCCCCAAGTAGCGGCGATGGCTGCCATATAATTTTCCACATTGTGCCGCCCGGGAATCCGGATGTCGGCAGATCGGAGGACAGGCGTGTCCTCATAACAGATGGTTCCGTCCTTCTCGTAGACAAATCCTGCCGTCTGCTCAGGGACCCTCTTGGAGGTAAAGAACACCCGTCTGCCCCGGACAAGCCCTTTTGCCGATGCGGTGATCTCGTTTTCCAGATTCAGCACCGTCAGGCAGTCGGGGGTCTGATAGCGGAGCAGATTCATTTTGGCGTCGATATATTCCTGCATATCGGTATGCCAGTTCAGATGATTGGGGGTCACGTTGGTAACCACCGCTACCGAAGGCGAGCGGTGCATGGTGTGAAGCTGGAAGGAGGACAGCTCCACCACCGCCAGATCGTCGGGAGTGATCCGATCCACCAGCGGCAGGAGAGGGGTTCCGATATTCCCGCCGAGAAAAACCTTCCTGCCTGCCGCCTCCAAAAGTTTTGCGATCAGGGTCGTGGTCGTGGTCTTGCCGTCACTGCCGGTAACTGCGAGGATTTTGCAGGGACAAATCTCGAAGAACTCCGACATTTCCGAGGTCAGAACCGCCCCCCTTGACAGGGCATCGAGAATCCCCGGCTGATCGTAGCGGATCCCGGGGGACAGAAAGATCACATCGGCGTCGATGTGATCAAGATAGTTCTCCCCCAAGCGAAGCGTAACGCCTTTGGAGCGAAGCTCATCGGCAAGGGGACCCATGGCAGTGGTCTCCTTTTTATCGTGAGCGGTCACTACTGCGCCAAGCTCCAGCAGCAGATCAATGACAGGGGTATTGGACACGCCGATGCCCAGCACCGCCACCCGCTTGCCGGACACCTTTTCTCTGAGTTTATCGGTTGCTTTCATCGAAAGACTTCCCTTCTTTGGTTAAATTCAACGCTATCATTATAGCAGGACTCGACCGATCTGTCAAGAAAAAAGTCAAAAAATTTGCGGAAATCGGGCATTTATCCTGCCGATCCCGCACCAGAACCCCATTCTGACCTTTCTTCCCGTATTTTTGCGAAAAATCAAATTCCAAGACCCGTGTTCCGCCATTCAGCGATGTCCAGATTTTCAGCATTGCGCACAATGGTGATAAGCAGGGATTCGGCTTCTGCCGTCATGACGGATTGTGTCAGAGCGAACCTCGCCGTCAGGGGCAAAACGTATGTTCTTTCAAAAAATCCCACGCTCCTGAGTTCACCGATGGTGGAGACCCGCATAGGATGATACAAAATACATGAAAGGTACGATTCTATGAACCAAATACCACAGGATTCAGAGACCGGAAAACTGATTGTCAATGTGCGGACCGCAGACGGTTCCATTCCCGTTCCCGGTGCCAAGGTCAGCGTCTTCACCTATGAAGGAACCGAAAGCACCCTGATCGCCGTTCTCGTAGGCGACGACTCCGGCAGTACGCCTCCGTTGGAAATTGCCACCCCCGACCGTGCCCTGTCCGAGAGTCCGGGGAATGCCAAGGGCTACACCTCCCTCGTCGTACAGGTGGAAAAAGAGGGCTTCACCCCCAATCAATTCATCGGAACGGCGGTATTTCCGGGGATTACCACCATCCAGCAGGTAAACCTGATTCCCCTTCCCGAATTTGCCACCCAAACCGAACCCATGACCTTCTTTGAAAGCGAGGCGGCTGACCTTTGACCCAACCCGGATTTCCATTTATTCCCGCAACCATCACCGTCCATCTGGGGGCACCCACTGCATCTGCGCAGAATGTGACCGTGACCTTCCCCGACTACATCAAAAATGTTGCGTCCAGTGAAATTTATCCCACCTGGCCCGAAGCGGCACTCAGAGCAAATATCTATGCCCAGATTTCCTTTGCCCTGAACCGGGTCTATACCGAATACTACCGTGCCCAAGGGTATGATTTCGACATCACCAACTCCACCTCCATTGATCAGTCTTTCGTCAACGGCAGAGAGGTTTTTGAGAACATCAGCGAGATTGTGGATGAAATCTTCAACAGCTATCTTCGCCGCCGTGGATATGTTGAACCACTGTTTGCCGCCTACTGCGACGGGATCCGAGTTCAGTGCAACGGACTGTCTCAATGGGGTTCGGTGGACCTTGCCAATGCGGGTGCCACCACCTACGAGATTCTGACCAACTATTACGGCGACGACATCGACATTGTCTCTGATGTGGCGATTCAGGACATCAGTGAAAGCTATCCCGGGGTCCCGCTGCGACTGGGTTCAAAGGGCAATGAGGTCCGGCAAATCCAAATCCGTCTGAATCGGATCTCGGCTAACTATCCTGCCATTCCGAAAATTTACCCCACGGACGGCAACTTCGGACAGGAAACCTACAACGCCGTGGTAAAATTCCAGGAAATCTTCAATCTGACGCCCGACGGCATAGTGGGTCCCGGCACCTGGTATCGGATCATCTATCTCTACAACGGCATCAAGCGGCTGAACGAGATTGTCTCGGAAGGGCTGGAGTATGCTGACGTGGAGCGGCAGTTCAGCGGAACGTTGGAGCTTGGAGACAGTGGAACCGACGTTGCGGGATTTCAGTACTTTCTTCTGCTGATCGGGCAGTACCGGGATACCATTCCCGTGATTCAAGTCACCGGCGTCTACGATCAGCAGACCAAGGAGGCAGTAGAGGCATTCCAACAGGATTACGGACTTCCCGTCACCGGAGTCGTGACCCTTGCTGACTGGGATCAGATTTACCGTGCCTACTCAGGCATCATCGAATCCCTGCCCGATTCTTTCTTTGAGGAAGCCTCCCGTCCCTATCCCGGCGTCGTTCTGCGGCTGGGTTCGGAGGGCGGCGACGTCCGGCAGCTACAGGAATATCTGAACACCCTGTCAGGTGCCATTCCCCAGATTCCCCCGGTTACGGTGGACGGTGTCTTCGGTCCCGCCACCGAGGCGGCGGTGATCGCCTTTCAGGAATACGACGGTCTGACCCCTGACGGAAACGTGGGTGCCGTTACGTGGGAGGCCATCGGCGAAGTATATGATGACATCATCAGGGGGTACTTCCGATCGGAAGGACAGTATCCCGGATATGATCTGGGCACATGAACCGGTCATTGAACGGCAGACGGGAGATATGAGACGGGAAAGGATGATTTTTCTTCATGGATTTAAGAAACGAAAAGCTGGCGATCATTGAGGTTCAACAGAATCTGCTGGAGCTTTTTCAGGCGGGAGTTTCCCTGCCCTTCATCACCCCGGATGGGGTTTACGGCAGTCTGACAAGACAGGCGGTCAGCGATTTCCAGAGTCTGTCCGGAATTCGTCCCACCGGAATCGTGGACTATCTGACATGGAACCTGCTTGTGCGGGAGGCAGGTCAGGCACTTGCCAGGCGCACTGCCGCCATCGGCATCTATCCCTTCGCCTCTATCCTGCGGGGCGGAAGCGTCCGTGTGGGGGAGGTGTCCGATCTGGTGCGAATCATGCAGATCATGCTCTCCTCCCTGTCCCTCTACGATCTGGAGGGGACGGAGCAAACCGGTACCTTTGATAGCCAGACAGAGGAGGCACTTCAGAAGTTTCAGGCACTTCACCGTCTGGAGCCGGACGGCATCCTGAATCTGGTCACATGGAATGCACTGGCAGATGCCTACAATCGGGCACAAAACGGACCGGATACCAACTAATTTTTCGGAAGGTGTATGAAAACCGGGCTTTCCCGTCAAAAATAGCCTTAGCAAAAAGGAAAGGGTTGATAGGATGACAAACCGATTTTCAGCAGCAGCCGGAAATGCGCTGACCAATGCGCTTGCCGCCTCCCGGGAGCTGGGTCACGCCTATATCGGAACCGAGCATATCCTGCTGGGTCTTCTCGGCGAAAAGGATGCGGCGGCGGCAAAAATACTGAGCAGTAAAGGGATTTTGCTTTCAAATGTGAGAACCCGTCTGATTGAGGCGGCAGGAATCGGGACCGCCACCGACGTGAAACCCTCCGACATGACTCCCGCCGCCAAAAGTATTCTGGAGGGAGCCTATGCGGAGGCGATCAAGTGCGGTCAAAGCCACATTGCCACCGAGCATCTTCTGTATGCCATTCTCTGCCAGCCCGACTGCATGGCGGCAAAGCTGATTGTGGCATCGGGAGGTTCGCTGTCCGAGCTACGCAGTGAACTGTCGGCATTTCTGGACGGAAATTTCAGGGTCTTCACGGGGGCGGTCAAGACCCCCAAGAAAATCAGCCTTCCCTATCTGGACAAATATGCCAGAGACCTGACTGCGGCGGCGGCAGAACCATCTGCCGACCCGGTAATCGGTCGGGAAAGCGAATGCGAACGGGTGATTCAGATTCTCTGCCGCAGGCGCAAAAACAATCCCTGTCTGATCGGTGAAGCAGGCGTGGGAAAGACGGCAGTGGTTGAGGGTCTGGCATCCCGGATTGTGGAAAAGAAGGTTCCCGATCTGCTCAGAAGCAAGCGAATCTATGCGCTGGACCTTTCTTCCATGATCGCCGGAGCCAAATACCGGGGGGAATTTGAGGAACGAATGCGGGGGGTTCTGGCGGAAGCCACCGCCAATCCCGAAGTAATCCTGTTTCTGGACGAAATTCACACCATCGTCGGAGCAGGATCGGCGGAAGGTGCCATTGATGCCGCCAATATTCTGAAGCCTGCCCTCGCCAGAGGGCAGATTCAGCTGATCGGTGCCACCACCCTGAAGGAATACCGTCAGATTGAGAAGGACAGTGCGCTGGAACGGCGGTTTCAGTCTGTCATGGTGGAAGAACCCAACGAAGAAGCGGCTATCGGGATACTGCGCGGGCTGAAGGATCGGTACGAAGCGCATCACAAAGTGGAAATTCTGGACGACGCCATCCGTGCTGCCGTCCGCCTGTCCATCCGATACCTGCCCGAGCGGAAACTGCCGGACAAGGCGATTGATCTGATCGACGAAGCGGCGTCCCGTATTCGGGTGGCAAGCGGATCCATGCCCGACGAACTGCTGAGTCTGGAGGAAAAGACCCGGGATGCGGCTTCCGAGAAGGAGGACGCCATCCGAAATCAGAATTTCGAGCTTGCCGCAAGGCTACGGGACAAAGAATCCGAGGCGCAGACCGAGCTGAGACTTGCCAAAGAGCGATACGACAGGGAGCATTCCCACAATCTCCCAAAAGTGACCGAGCGGGACATTGCCGACGTTCTGACCCTTTGGACGGGAATTCCGGTTCTCTCTGCCGAAAAGGAGGAAAAGGAACGGCTTCTTTCCATGGAAAAACTGCTGTCCGAGCAGGTCATCGGTCAAGAGGATGCGATCCGCACTCTGTCCCTTGCCATCAGACGCTCCCGGCTTGGATTTGCAAATCCCAACCGTCCCGCCGGCAGTTTTATCCTCATGGGACCTACCGGAGTGGGAAAAACCCGTCTGTCACAGGAGTTGGCAAAGTTGCTGTTCGGATCGTCGGATGCCCTGATCCGACTGGATATGTCGGAATATTCAGAAAAGCACAGCATTTCCAAGCTGATCGGTTCCCCGCCCGGCTACGTTGGCTATGACGAGGGCGGTCAGCTGACCGAAAAGGTGAGAAGGCATCCCTATTCGGTGATTCTTTTTGACGAAATCGAAAAAGCGCACCGGGATCTGTCGGGCATTCTGCTGCAGATTCTGGACGAAGGTCAACTGACCGACTCCGGCGGTCGGCGGGTGGATTTTCGGAACACCGTCATTCTCCTGACCTCCAATATCGGTGCGGCGGGGATTTCCGATGAAAAACACACCCCCGGCTTCTCGGCGGGAGAACTGACCCGGGAAGAAAAACAAAATCTGGCAAAAGAAGCCCTTCGGGAACTGTTCCCGCCCGAACTGTTGGGGCGATTTGATGAAATCATCGTCTTCCGGAAGCTGTCGGATGACGATCTGATTCGCATTGCCAAAGCCATGCTGGAGGAGAACCGACAGCGAATCGAGTCAGCCGGCTATCCCGTTGTCATCGAGGACGGTGTTGCGGAGCAGATCATAAGCAGTGAAACCGATCGGAGATACGGTGCAAGAACCATCCGGAAGGCAATCGAGGGGTCTGTGGTCAATCCCCTTGCTCTGGAGATACTGGAGGGGCGCATTGGAAAGGGCGATCCGGTCAGGGTTTGCCTGCGGGAGGGCAAAATCACCATCAGTAAAGGCTGATTGCGGCCCTTTCCATCCATGTGACCCGAAAAAAGAAAATATTTTTGAGCAAACCTATTGACAAATGGAAAAAAATATGCTATGATATGAATCGCTGTCGAGAAACTGCACTTTCGGCAACAAAAAAATCGGATGAAATCATCCGATTTGCCCCTGTAGCTCAGTAGGTAGAGCATTTGACTTTTAATCAAAGGGTCTGGAGTTCGAATCTCCACAGGAGCACCAGTGTTCATTTGAACGGTAAACCGTTCAAATGAACACTTTTTTGCATTTCAGGGAGCGCAAATCAATTGCCACAAGCGATTGAACGGTGAAATTACCGTCCCAAATTGAGGCGGGGAGGAATGTTTCTATTGCTTTTGCCGTTTTCGCCTTTGCCAAAGCTTCCTGATTATAACTCCGGCAGACTGTGCAATCAGCATGAACAGAACATAAAGAATTGTTTCGCCGTTCAAGCCACAATTGAACTCCACGCACAGAATAACGGTATAGATCAAGAACTGAATCGGCAGCCAAACAGCCCACCACTTGATTCGATCCACCAACAGAAATCCAAGCAAAAGCGGCACAATTGCTCCTACCAAAAAACCTCCGGTGACTGCAATTGCATTAACACCGATTATTTTTTCTCCGATAAAAAGCATGACCATTAGTTCAATGTATATATAGAACCATGTATAAATTGACATAAGGATCGTAAGCAATATCGTTTGATAAAGAATTATTTTCTTCATTGATCATTACCTTTCCAAGCATTAAGAAAATACAGAACTTGACGGTATCTTCGTCGCCAACAATAATAGTTTTCCGGACAATGAGGATGTGCTACCCGTCGGGTATCTATTATTATTGCATCATTCACGTGATCATTTACTCCTGCCGCCACAGTCGCAAAATACATCCTCATCGCAATTCAAGTGCTTGCAGAATAAAGGTCTGTAGTTCTTCCCAATCGTCCATTGCAATACTTTGCCTGTTTTCCTGAAAATCCTCGCTTTCTGTTCCAAGGTCCAAGGTTATCACATATTCATCTTTGCCGTCTTCCGATTGAAAATTATTGCGATAAATATCCCCATGGCAAATCCAAACCAGACTCTCTGTTTCTTCAAATACAACACATAGAGTAAAGCTTTGATTATGTTGATATCCGATTGCCTCGTATTTTTCCGAATCGAAGCTTTCATAAGATTTTGCAGTTTCAGCACTTGTCAAATCGCAGAATTGCCGAATGACGGTACTATCCTTGCTTGCCTTGATAACAGAATAAGTGGGATCTGTCATTTTATTGGATTCGGAATCTCTTTCCGATTCGAGATAACACAGTTGAATTTCTTTGATATTCCATTCATGCAAAACATCTACCTTCTTTTCGGGATTCTGAAGAATGTAATAATCATAACTTTGACCCAAGAGACCCATCGGAGGATAAAGCTGAAAGGTTGCAAAAACAAATTCATCGTCCGGAAGATCTTTTATACTCCAATAGCCACAGGTGTAATCAACAGAGTCAAGAGTTCTGTCGCATCTTCCGAGAAAATCGCCGCTTTGAATGCACTCCAAGTGGTAGTCATAACACAAATACGCATCATATTGCGCCGGATTCTGTTTTTGTCTTTGACAGGCGTCGACAGTGATCAAGATTGCCAGAGTCGTCCCGCCAAGTACAATGACTCCTAAGCCAAAGGCAACCGTTCCCAGAAAAAATTTTTGAAATTTGGTGGCTTTTTTCATGTTTTTCACCCCGTTTTCAATTGCTTTTGCAGGAAGATCCCCCGCTTGCGTTGGTGTGTTATCCTTCGTAGCAGGAAGATCTCCCTGTATCCATTCTTTTGCTCGAGAATCCATCAGGAAATCGAATAAACAATCAGGCACACACCGCAGATGAGCGGCCAACCGATCACGACCAGAGCCAAAAATCCCCACAATGCACCCGTTGGAATGCCTTTCTGTTTGCGCCGGGCGAGGTTCTCTTCGACCTGCTCTTCTGCTGACGGTCTCTGCTGATTCTTCTTGTACTGATGTAGGAAAACTCCAATAGTCTGAATCAGAAATGCCATCAATGTGTATAGAATTTTAAAAGTCCAGCTACGGGGATCTATTATTGCGATAATAACACATATGGCTATTTGAAGCGGAATACCGTACATCCAATATTTGGTCTCCTGTATGGTTCTTTCTGCAAGAGTAATCATGATTATAATCACAAAAAATGTTGGCAAATACAATGAAATAAATTCTGGTATGATGGCGCTTCCAGTCACATCGTGTAACATCATTTCGAATAAGAACACCGGAGCTATCGGCCATGAATTAACAGATATAATCGCCCAAATCATCAGGATAACAAGCCCGACGATATTGTTTTTGAGAACTTTTTTCATGTGAAACCACCTCCGTTTGTAATTGTACTCGCAAGAACAACATAAGTGTCCTGCATATGCGGGTGTACGATTCTGACATTACCCTAATATTGACTTGTCCGCTTTTTTGTCGTCCTTCCTCTCCCGACCTTTATATGATCGGGAGAGGAAATCTTGTTTACTCTACAGGTTTATTGATCTGACGCTGCTTTTTTTCTTTATGCCGACGCAAAAGCAGTCCCGCAACTTGGACAGATAAGGCAATAAGGATATAGATAAGGCAAATCAGGTGCCCCGTAACAGATTCATGGCTGAAATATATCCATGTAAACAGAGCATAAACGACCGCTTGAATCGGAAGCCCGTACAGCCAATATTTCAGATCGCGTATTGTTGCGGCGGCAAGTTTTATGAGCAATGCGATAATCCATGCAAACGGTATCACCAAGCAGATCATGGCAGCCAGTAATCTCGATCCTGTTTGATTGATGACAAATTCAATCAATAGGAGAAGGGGAAACAGGATAAATCCTGCAAAGGTTAAAACCGTCATGATTGCGATCAGTACGATGGCAGATATGTTATTGTGAATTATTCTTTTAACTGTTTTCATGTGAAAGAATCCTCCATAGAACCGTAACTTTTTCAGTCATCTTTTGATTTTCGCCTTCGATACAAGAATTTAATTCCAACGCCAATCGCTTGGGGCATCAATGCCAACAGTGTAAGAAGAAATACTACGAGAATGGATCCTCCAGATTTCCAAACTGCAATACCGCTCACCAAATACTGTACAGGCAGTGAAATGAGCCAAGTTTTTATATCGTCCACACAGATGATCCCCAGCAATATAATAGTGACAATACATGCCAACAATGCAAAAAACACTGCGAAATCGTTCGGAAGAAAATTCACCAATGCAAACCCAATGCCCATCACAATCATGGGACTATTTGCCACAAATACCGCATGAAGCAGTATTAATGCTATCATTTTAGCATACTTTAACATTTTATCGTACACCCCTTCCAATTATTATAAAAAACTTAATATGAAGCTATTTTATTAGCTAATAAATAATAGCTTTTCCGGATAATGAGGATAAGCGATTCTTTTCATATTGAAGATGCAGTCATACTTCGTAGCATTCGCCGTACTTGCTTCCGTGGTATTGGGAGCGGCGGTGCGAGAGTTCTATTTTGTTTTGCAGCGCATCCTTTTCAGCATCCGAAATATCATTTTAACCAATACGCCCAATGCTTGAATACCCATCCAAAATAAAATCACAAGCATTTTAGAGCCAATTCCTATTTCTCTTGAAAACCAAGCAAGAGACAGAATTGAAAAACAGATCAGATACTGAAACGGAAGAGAGATTAACCACCATTTCATTTTATTAACGGTCATGAGACTTATCAATATTGGGATACCCAAAACCACAAGATATGAACATCCGTATGCAAGCGGTTCACTTATATCTATCAAAAAGAACCCAATATACATAAAGATAATGAGAGCGAACGGTATATATAATGCATATGTGATTGTTAAAATTAACAATCTGGCAAACTCCATAGATTTAATTATTTTTTTCATTTTTTCACCTTCATGAATTAGTTTGAGAACAGTGATGAAGATATTCGAATTGACAGCAGAAAGTAGCTTTCAGGAATATGGGGATGTTCTATGCGTGTTTGATCAAGTTTCAGTGTTTCCAATGAAGGGGGTAAGATGTGTATTCCTGTAATTTGCTCCAAAAAACTCATTTTTACAGAATACAAATCTGGAACGACATTTAATGTGGCCAGATTCACCCCACCTATTGTCTTACAATCACTTGCAGCCAAAGCCGCAAAATACATCATCAAGAACATAGGTGATTGGTAAACTTTATTACCACCGGTAAGTTTGAAATATCCAACGGTATTGAGAGGGTAATTCTGATCATTTGACCATATCACATATATTTGCGCTTTCATTCCTCACAGCCGATAAATTTCCGGAATTTCATCGACTTTCAGCTTCGGAAACTGTTTTTGACGAATTTGTCTTCCGGCGATTACTCTCTTCCGAATAAATGCTTGAAATTCCTGCAAATCAGAGCTTTTTCCCAGTAGAAGAGCGGCAAAAGGACTATCCACATTTTGCGCTTTGACTACTTCGTTCAGTAGTTTTCTTCCGGTATCCATATCTCCGGCAAGAATTGAAACAATAGCTATATCGATTGTTTTGTCGCCGGGTTCATAGCGTTGATTGTGTGAACTATTGAACTCCTTCAGAAGTTGACTTCTTAATTTATTATAGTCACCATGAAAATCCAGTTCAAGCCCTTTTTGTTTGGCAATCTCCAGAAGAATTTTAAAATACTTTCCAAAATCCTCCGGCGTAGAATAGATTATGGTATCCTCTGTTATGGGGTCTGCGGAAGGTCCGCTGTACACCCATTCGTTATTGTACAGCAATGCTTCCAGCGTGTTTGGAACCTTCGGAGATGTTATGCGTCCACAGCGATCTCCCTGGATCCAATCAAAGATAATAATATTCTCGACCACTTTCCAAAAAAAGGAATATGACAACTCAACAAATACCCCTCCCAGATTGCAAGGCTCGACGGCAATTATAACATAATAAAAACCGTAAT
>JBJDZN010000067.1:0-17664 GCA_051868045.1 Eubacteriales bacterium | reverse complement strand
GCCAATCGGCAGTGGACCCGGCTGTCCGTATGGCCTTGACTCCCTGTCGGAGTGGTCCAGAACAATGCTTTTAAGAGACTCCTTCTCAAATCTCTAAAGATTACAATCTATTATACAATAGAATGTGGCTTTTGTCAATATCCTATATGCAAATTCATGCAAAATTTCTGCAAAATTTTCGGAAAATTCCGTGATGATAAGGGGTTGCCGCAGTTTTCGGTTTCCCGTCGTCGGACAGCGTGTCCGATTTTGCGCCTCTCAAAGGCTGCCGCACTGTAAAAAAATGCTGAATAATCGTTGAATGATGGAAGAATCCGATGTTTTCGGCGGGAGCGGACCGATCATATTGTTAACATATTGTGAACACTTCACATAGCCTCTTGCAATTTTGTTCAATATGGTGTATCTTAATGATGACAGGCTCTGGAATTTTCATTTGTTTGTACAAGATGACGAATTCCGAAGATAACACAAAAGGTAAGAAAGGATTGAAAACAATGACAAGACAAAACAGACTGAAATCGGCACTTTCCCTGCTGACTGCGGCTGCTTTGATTTTGCCGGCACTGCCCACGGCAACTGTTTGGGCAACGACCGGCGATTTCGGAGGAAATTGGACAGTTGACGGCAGCACCTACACCTGTAACGAGCGGGTTGACTGGCCCAATTTCAGCACCTACCTGTTGGGCGATCAGAATGCGGCATCTGCCATCACGCTGACTGCGGACGTCCCTATCGGCAGTACGGCAAATGAGGCGACGGGAAACGGCGGCGACTCGGGCTTCCTGTTTGCCGTCAGCGATCTGAACGGCAACGGCATAATCGAAGAGGGAAGCGACCGGTACTATCTGGTGGAGTTCACCACGTATTCTAACGGCGTTTATGTGGGAATTGAGCGCAACGACAAATCCTGGTCGGGCTTTGCAGCCCGGACCCCCAATATGCTGTATTCCGTGGGCGATGTTGCCAACCTCAGCGTTACCTACTTTAACGGTTCCTTTACGGTAACCGTAGACGGAACCGAGGTTCTGACCTGGACCGACGCTGATCCGCTGACCGGTACGGGCTACGGACTGTGCTCCAAGATCACCGGAGAGGTGTTCCGGAATGTCAGCGTCACCGAGAGCGAGGGAATTCTTCCCGCTTTGTCCGATCTGACCCTGACTGAGGATGTTTATCAGAGCATCCATGTGGGCGAAAATGACAATGTTACCCTTGATCTTGCCGGACACAGAGTGGCGGCAAGCGTCTATAACCGGGGTACTTTGACAATTGTGGACTCGGTGGGCGGCGGCATGATCGAAATTTCCTCCTGCGCAGGCGGAAATGCGGCGGCAGTCTTCAACTACGGCACGCTGGTCCTTGACGGCGGCTATCTGCTGGTGTCCGGATCGGGCAGCACCGTGGCAATCGGCATCTACAATGCGGCAGGAGCCACCCTGTCGGTTCACGGCGGAACGGTTCGCTCCATCAGCAAGGAGACCTACGGCTTTGCCATCCAGAACTACGGCACCATTGAGGAAATTACGGGCGGCGAGCTGACCTCCGAAATTTTCAGTGCTTCCAATCTGAGCAATGTTGCCGCCATCACCAACGACGGCGGTACCATCCTGTCGATCTCGGGCGGCGAAATCTATGCCCGCAGATTCGCTGCAACCGGCGCAAACGATCGGGTTATCGGTATCCGCAACAGAGGCGGCGGAAGAATCGAATCCATTTCGGGCGGTATCATCACCGCCGAAGGCGTCGGCTCCTCCGGATCGGGTGCAGGTGCCTCTCTGGCATACGGCATCTGGAATATTGAAAGCAGTACCATCGTCGAAATTTCGGGCGGCGTCATCACCGGATATTCCGAGGCTCAGGATTTCACCTTCGGTATCCGCAATGAGGCGACCATCAACAAGATCTCGGGCGGCACCATCCGTGCCATCTGCAACCATTCCAGCGGCGGACCCAATATTCTGGCACTCGGCAACTGGGGAACGGTGGGCGACATCTCCGGCGGCGTGTTCTATGCCTATAAGGCGTACAGCTCAAGCGGCGTGACGGCGGGCATCCGCTCCAGCGGAGGAAGCGTTACGGTTTCGGGCGGTGCCTTCTACGGCAACAAGAACGACAGCGGTATTATCTTCACCGCAGGCGGAACCGTTACCTATGCCGACGGTTGCAGTCTGACCGATCAGAAGGCATCGGGCTACTACTATGTGACCGACGGCTCGGAAGTTACCGAAAGCTATGACACCGAAAAGGGCTGCCTTACGGCAACCGTTTCGGGCAAGACCTATGAGCTGGTTGGAAATGCCGAGGCGGCAGCGATCGGCAATACGGTATACCGGACGGTTGCCGACGCCATTACGGCGGCAGAGGACGGCGAGACCGTCAAGCTGCTGGGCGATGTGGCATCCGCCATCACGATTCCCGCAGGAAAGACCCTGACGCTGGATCTGGCGGGACATACCGTTACGGCGTCTGTCACCAACAACGGCACCCTGACCCTCACCGATTCGGTGGGAACCGGTCTGATCGCCGTTTCCTCCTCTGCGGCAGTTGACATCAACGCCGTCACCAACTACGGCAGCCTGACGCTGGAGAGCGGAACCCTTCGCAGTGTGGGCTTCGGCGCATCCACTCAGTGCATCGGCGTTTATAATAAGAGCGGCGCAAGCCTGTCCATTCACGGCGGAAGAATCATCTGCCTGACTGACGGTGCCCATTGGGGATTCTGCGTGCGCAATGCGGGAACCATCGAGGAAATCACCGGCGGCTTCCTGCTCTCCGATCTTCTCAATAAAACCTGCACCAATAACTGCGCAGGCATTACTCAGGATGCCGGCGGCGTTCTGAAGTCGGTCAGCGGTGGCGAAATCTGGGCGCGCAACGGCGGCAACGGCGGCGATGGTAGCTATGCGGCAGGTATCCGTCTCCAGGGCAGCTCCACGCTGGGTGAAATCAGCGGCGGTATGATCCGGGCTCTTGCGCTCGGTTCGAGCGGAAATACCGGCTACGGACTGTATGTCA
This sequence comes from Eubacteriales bacterium, assembly GCA_051868045.1. Classification (GTDB taxonomy): domain Bacteria; phylum Bacillota; class Clostridia; order Oscillospirales; family CAG-272; genus CAKSQF01. Next base: position 14,646 of record JBJDZN010000067.1, on the reverse strand, counting down.
ATTCGGGTTCGGTCGGCGAGATTTCGGGCGGCTTCATCGGCGGGTATACCACCGGCACAACCTGGGGTCACGGCGTCCGTGTAGACGCAGGCAGTACGGTAGCCCTGATTTCGGGCGGCTATCTCTACGGCAATAAGACCAACGGCGATACCAGCTGTAATGTTCTTGCCCTGAACCTGTACGGCAGAGTAGACGCCATCACCGGCGGCACCTTCTATGCCTCCTCCGCCGGAAATACCTACGCTGTCCGTTCCAGCGGATCGACGGCAAGCATCGGTTCGCTGTCGGGCGGAACCTTCTACTCCAACGGCATCGGCGACAGCATCAGACGGGGTCTGTTTGAGACCGCATCGGGAACCATCACCTTTGCCGACGGCTATTACCTGGGCGGCGCAGACGAGAACGGACTGTGCGAGGTCAAGCCGTTGTCCGATGAAGTGATCTTCTTCCTCGGCTCGTCGGTGACCTACGGTTCGGCAACAGGCGGTCGCTCCTTCGTGGATTTGATTGATACCGACGACAACGGCATCAGCACCGTGAAGTCGGCAATTTCGGGAACCACGCTGGTCAACAACGGCACCACCTCCTATGTGGCACGCCTTCAGACCGAGTTCAAGAAGTACGGCACTCCCGATAAGCTGATCGTTCAGCTTTCCACCAATGACGCCACCACATCTCAGCCTCTCGGCACGCTCAGCGACAGCTTTGATAAGGACGACTTCGATCAGACCACCGTCATCGGTGCCATCGAGTATATCATCGCCTACGCCAAGGAAACCTGGGGTTGCGAGGTGATCTTCTACACCAACTGCCCTTATGACAGCGACAATTATGCCGCTATGGTGGATGCGCTCTATGAGATTCACGGCAAGTGGGGCATCGGCATTGTGGACTTCTATGCCGGCATTGGTGTGAATGAGCCGACCTGTCTTGCAACTTATATGAACGACAGCATTCATCCCAACATCTTCGGCTACCGCTATATGGCAGACGAGATGGAAAGCTATTTCGAAGAGAACTACAATCAGGGACACATCGAGGAAGATTCGTCCTGCCTCTTCTGCGGACAGCGTTTCATCAAGGGCTATATCGACAGCGAAAGCAACGCTATCACCACTACCTATCATACGGCGTTTGTCCAGAACAGACTGGGTAGCGAAGAGGGGAAATTCGATCTGAGGATTCTGGTGGTATCCGATGCCAATGAGGTTCAGAACGGATACACCTACGAGCTGGTCTTCCGGCAGGAAGATAAGGACGATTGGACCGTGACCCGCACCATCGGTGTGGACATGAAGTTGTATCAGAGTGCGACGGCGGCAGGACAGGTCTATACGGCGGCAGAGGGCTGTCTGCTCTACGGCGTGGTCGTTACCGACATTCCGGAGAACGGATTTGATACCTTCACCCTGACCCTGAAGGATGCCGATGGCAATGTGATCTCTACCGTAGAGGTGGATTACACGACCGTTGCTCCTGAGCTTGGCTGATTCGGGACCGCAAACTCTTCAAATTGAGTTGAACTCATGTCATTCTATTTACCCCATAAAGGAGAGATTCAAATGTCAGCAAACGTAAAAACATTGGAGAAGCCCCGCTTGTCCGTCAAGGTGCAGACACTGGCAACCATCGCAGCCATCGTAGGTGCCGTGGTGGTTCCGCAGTTCTTTCACGTCATCGGTGCCCTGTCGGGGGTGGGAACTTCCCTCGGCGAGACCTTCCTGCCCATGCACCTACCGATCATTCTGGTGGGACTGTTGGCAGGACCCTGGGCAGGAGCCGTTTCGGGACTGCTGGGACCCCTTGCCAGCTTCGCCCTGACGGGGATGCCCGGAACCGCCATGCTGCCCTTCATGATGATTGAGCTTTGCAGCTACGGTCTGTGCGCAGGACTGCTCAGAAATGTGAAGATGCCCACCGTCGCAAAGGTTCTGATTGCTCAGATCGCAGGACGGGCGGTCCGTGCCGTTGCCATCCTGCTGTCGGTGTATGCCTTCGGCAATCAGAGCATCGCCGTGTCGGTCATCTGGAAGAGCATCGGTGCCGGGCTGTTCGGACTGTGCCTCCAGTGGGCACTGCTTCCTCTGATCGTCTATCGGGTGGATAATCTGAAAAAATCGGAGAAATAAGCCCGACAGAAGGGATTTTGAGGACCGGATATGAATGAAAACACGCAAAAAGCGAAGGATCTGATGCTTGCGGGGGACGCAACCTGCGTCCTCTGCAAGGAGGATTCTCCGGTGATCACTTCCACCGACCGTGGCATCAAGCCGCTCATGGGCTTTCTCGCCGGTGGAACCGATTTGGGCGGCTATTCTGCCGCCGATCGGGTGGTCGGAAAGGCGGCGGCATTCCTGTACGTTCTGCTGGGAGTCCGTGAGGTCTATGCTCCGGTCATGAGCGAACCTGCCGCCCGGGTTCTGAAGGAAAACGGGATTGAGGCGTACCGGGACGTTCAGCCGGAGGCGATCCGCAATCGGACCGATACCGGAATCTGCCCCATGGAAAGTGCCGTGTGGGAGATCGACGATCCCCGGGAAGCTCTGTCTGCCATCCGGAAGAAGCTGTCGGAGCTTTCCTGAATCAACAAAATCGGCTTCCGCTTCGGATGAGGAATCATCCGGGGCGGAAGCCGACGGCTTTTATGGGGCAGGACGGTAATCCGGTATCATTTCAACGGGGATACCGGTGTGAAGACCCCATTTTTAATGATTTTCGACACCGACATAAAATGGATCTGAGTCGGCGGGGCGTTCCGGAAGCCAAAAAGGTCTTGCCGTTTTGACAATCTTCGGCTTCGATGCCGCATTTTGACCGACCCCTGTTCTGAATATCTTATAGCATAAACTGTGCGAAATATCAAGAGAGAGTTAATATTCCTTGTCAACTGATGGTTATCATTTGCAAGGGGGTATTCCTTTGATGGTCCGAATCCGGCTACAGGTTTAAAACCACGAAATACATCTACAAAATTATGGAAAAAGTCAGACGCAAAAAACCGGAGAAATCTCTCGAAATCTCCGGTTTTTCACCGCCATGTTTGTAAACGAATCTATGTATTTTTGTTACATACGATAGTTGAGAGGATTGCAGTAAAGCCGCCGGAGACAAGGATAATCATAATATCAATCGGTGCAAGTACAATTCCGGGAATTCCGTTGAAAAAGAAACCGTTTCCAAAGCGATAAAGATGTCCGCTGAGCAGTATCATTTCGCCGATGTACATAATCAGAGTAACCATTGAAGCAACTGCGCAAGGAAGTATAACCGAAAGGGCTTTGTTCTTGTTAAGAGTGAACGACGTAACATAAACACCCGTTGTCATCCCGAAAAGCACGAAGAACACGCTCATCAGCACGGCTGACAATGCGGAAACCGTGATGTCGCCATTTCGGTAAAATGCGGTGAAGCAAGCCCAAATGCACATTCCGAGAAAGGCACCGCTTGCAATTGATTGTATGATCAGTGACTTGCGGCGGCTGTTATCATGGGTCTTAATCATTTTAGCAAAGCCGTAAAAGCAGTTCAGGATCGAAAGGATCAGAACGACAGAAATGATGTAAAAATGGAGTTTGAATGCAGGGCTGTATTCGCCCATCAGGATATCTACTTCCGTCCACGTCCGTTCTTCAAATGAATTCGGAGGAAGATAACACATATACATTTGCCAATCTTCAAGCGTTGTGAAAATTCCCGTTACCGTTCTTGTAACAGTTACCATTCTCTCAAGCAAAAATTCCGATGCGAAAAAAACTGCAATTGAAATTGCCGATCCGCCAAGAAGCGCATATTTTTTCAAATGTTTTAGCAGAAGTGGGAGTAACGACACTCCGACAATCAAGGACACCGCAATCGGCGTATACGGGATGATGTATTTGGGATAATTCTCTGCATATACCGTGCCGAAACGAATCATATCAGAAACGACTGATATGCCCATATAAATGGGGTAAAAGGAAGCGAGAAGGACACCTAAAACAGAAAACAGATAAAAATATCTGAACATTTTGTTTTTCATTCGGTTATATCTCCTTTCACGATGCGTTGGTAAGAAGCGTGTAAGCGATAGCAATAATCAGTGCCAAAAAAGCGATGATAGAAATGGCGGAAAGCTTTCGATAGGATAGTATATTTTCGATTCTGGTGCGGATATTTGCGCCGCCAAAGGTTGCGGCAAATACATTGGTTCTTTCTGCGGTTGAAAGCAATGTGTGTGCATATTCTTTCTTTTGGGTTTCGTTACATTTTGATAGCACGGTTTCATCACAAGCAAGCTCGATATCCGAGTACAATAGTTTTAAAAAGAGCCATGCAAACGGATTGAACCAATGAATACAAACAATGATTAACGCCACTATGCGAATAAAATTATCCCCTCTTTTGATATGTGCATTTTCGTGCATCAGGATATAATCATAATCGTTTTGTCTATATTCACACGGAAGAATGATTTTGGGGAATATAATACCGTAAACCGATGGCGTCGTTATCTTGTCTGATTGATAAATGTTATCCTTCATAAAGCGAGCATCTTTGATTTCGCGTAGTGTTACAAAATAAAGGATGGCTAATGCAAGTATCGCCGCTAAAATCACGATGATCCACACCACAGACACGATGTCGAACAACTCATCAAGAAGATTTACCTTGTATGTAATGGGAAAATAGCTATTTGCTCCCATAACGTAATTCATCATCGTAAATGCAGAATCATCACCTATTTCATATACGGTAACCGTTTTCGTAGTGAATTTGGATATCAAGGTCATGATTCCATATTTGCTTGAAATGCCAACAGGAATGCACATTCTGACAAAAGGAATCAACCAAAGCCAAATAAAAATTCGATGCGGAATTCTTTTGACAAGACGAATCAGCAATATTGGTATTCCGCAAATTGTTGCCGCAATACTCATGTTGAATATCCAATAGAAGATTTCACCAAGCATGGATTACCTCTTATCGATCAGACTTCGAAGTTCGTCTATCTCGCTTTGTGTAAGCTTTTCATCCTCAAGGAGTGCAGAAAATAGAGCTTTTTTCGATCCTCCGAAAAGTTTGTCAATCAGTCTTTGCGTTTCGTTCTTACAAACATCATTTCTCGATATAAGAGATGAGCAAATAAAACCGGGATCTGTACGCTTGATATAGCCCTTTGCTTCTATTTTTTTAATCACCGTGTAGGTTGTATTCTTGTTCCACATATATCCCTTTTCGGCAAGGATACTTAATTCTTTTGCGCTGATCGGTTCGTGCGCCCAAATCAACTCCATGACTTTGAATTCGCTATCAAACAATTTTTGAGTCATTGCCACACCTCCGGACTACTACTATAGTATATACTATTACAATAGTCTGTATTTGTCAATAGGTTTTTTGATTTTTGTTGGATCAAATTGTAAACAATTTGTGTCTAACGCAAAAAACAAAAGGATTATGAACCTGTTGCGAGTTCGAATCCTTTCGGTCGTCAAAATATCGAAAATACATCTACAAAATTATGAAAAAAGTCAGACGCAAAAAACCGGAGAAATCTCTCGAAATCTCTGCTTTTCTCGCACTTTCGTGCTGTATTCATCGAGCGGATCTGTATATTCTGCCATTTTTGGGGCAGTGATGTGCTTCCAGCAGTTTTTTGATACAGGCGACCTTTCCGGCATCCGGTTTATTGGTGCTGAAGTGGGCATATTGTTGATCGGCAAAATAGACTTCTGTGTCGTAGGTTCTGACTTTGGACACTCCGAATTTTCGGATAACCGTGCCGGATGAATATTTCATGACATACCCGATCACATCACTGTACGAGTATTTTCGAAAGGTCAGCGATGCAGTAAGACGATAGATATGATTTTTTGTAAAAACAGTGGAACCAAGCAACAAAAAATATTGCAACACAAGCAGATAAATGTTCAGTACAATGAAGATATAAGCGATTCCCCAGACATGGGGCGCATAATGATACATTGCAAGCTCTAAAATAAGCAAAACAATAGGGCAAATCAGAATGAACAGGACGGGAATAACCCCGAAACTTGAGATACCGACATGTTTGAAAAAGGAACCGATGAAATACAAAAGTGATAACAGCATGGAAAGGATGAAAAATAACACCCCTAACCAAAATGTAAATTGCATAAGCTCATCTCCTTTCCGAAGTTTCGCAGTGCCTTCACATCGGTTGCAAGACAGATTGCGACCGAGTGACAGTTGCTGCCGATAATTTATATGATTGTACCATAATTTTGATGCAAGGTTGTGACACTTTGATTTGGGCGCAGACTTTTCCGCATGAGGGAACGCGCCGGGAGCCTCACTTTACCGCTGTCTTCCGGGGTGCAACGCCATGTTTGCAAACGAATTCTATGTATTACTGTTGAGAATAATTAGCTATTGTTGCTTCGATTTGCTTTTTCCATTCCTTATTGTGAGAAACAACTATTGCAATGGTTTTACCATTTGCAGTAACTACAATTTGATTTTTTGTGTTTTTACTGCTTCTATCATGCTTGTCGGTATTTTAATTTCTTCTGTCGAAACATTTATTTTGTGAGGATAAAATTCAATCCCGATTTCAGTTAGGAACATCCATCCACCGTTTCCGTTGATGGTGGCTCCTCCATCACAAATGATTCTTCTTTCTTTCGCGATTTCTATTCGCTTTTTGTCAAATTTTTTCTCTTGAATTTTGATAAATACAAACATTAAAAACGTAAAAAGTAAGCCGCTGAAAACTCCAGAAATAACTCCAACAATAAAACTTAATTTAGACAATCCAAAAAGAATACCCATTGGTACACCGAAAAGTATAGTCGTAAGCGAATATTCTTTTAATCCATTTTTGTATACCATATTTTGCTCCAAAGTGTTGTTTTTATAATTATACCACAAATTTTTAAATATTTCAACCACTTTCGCCGGTTCGAATCCTTCGATTCGAAAAAATATCGAAAATGGATCTATGGAAATCCGAAAAAAGTAAGGGACGAAAAAACCGTAGAAATCTCTCGAAATCTCCGTCTTTTCTCGCACTTTCGTGCTGTATTCATCGAGCGAATCGTTTTGTCGCACATATCTGGCAAGATGTAGCCAAAAAGATGCCGGCGTAAAATGCTGATGAGGATTTGAACCCGCAAGAGTATTTTGCCGGTGAAATATTTGGCGTACGGCAAATGGGAAATGGGGGTTTAACAATCCCTCAGCTTCCGCCTTCTTTATTGGCAGTCTAACACTTTTTCACTATTCACTATTATTTATTACTTCCAAAGCCCCAAAGGCCAGTGTAGTGAAGAGTGAATAGTGAAGAGGTAAAAAGTAAGCCCCAAAGACTGATGCCTTTGGGGCTTTGGCAGGGGCGTAAGGACTCGAACCCTAGACATGCAGTTTTGGAGACTGCCGTTCTACCAACTGAACTACACCCCTATTTCATTGACTTGATTATTATATCACATCCTTTTCGGAATTTCAAGGGGTTTCGCAAAATTTTTTTCTCAATTTTGCGACTATTTTTTTGCGATCCCCCTTGACAAACGAATCTCCTTGTGCTATACTGAACGCATGAACAATTGCTCATATGTTCGTGAAAGCAATCGGAAAGGAGGAAGAGGCATGACCGACGAGATTCATGAAACGAAGGAGCAGGCGAGCGCAGAGGGGAAAGCGACCGACGAGATTGAGTGCTGTGATTACCTGTGCATCCATGAGGATGCGGTGACCGAGGTTCAACGGAATCTGCCCGACGAGGACACCATCTTCGAGCTGGCGGAGCTGTACAAAATCTTCGGAGATCATACCCGGATCCGCATACTCTGCGTCCTTTGGGAGCATGAACTGTGTGTCTGTGACATCGCAAAACTGCTGTCCATGACCCAGTCGGCGATCTCCCATCAGCTTCGGGTGCTGAAATCCGCCAGACTCATCAAGGCACGCAGGGACGGGAAGACCGTCTTCTATTCGCTGGCGGACGAACACGTTCAGACCCTGATCAACTGCGCCATCGAGCATCTGCGGGAATAAGACGGATCAGAATATCGGTGCGGGCGTCCGAAAACGCCCGAAAAGACCCGAAACAAGAGACATAGAACAGAGGAGAACATGATTATGACAAGAAATTTTGTCCTTTCAGACATTGACTGCGCACATTGCGCCGCAAAAGTGGAGCAGAAAATCAGGAAAATCAAGGGCGTTCAGGACGCTACGGTGGTTTTTCTGACCAAAAAGGTGTCCATCACAGCCGACGAGGCGGATTTTGACCGAATTATCACCGAGGCGAGGGCGGCGGTCAAGAAGGTGGACCCTGACTGCGAGCTGATCTGCAAATGAAACTCTCCAAGCATCAGAAAAAGGACGCCCTGCGGATCGGGATCTCGCTGATTCTCCTGATTTCGGGGCTGATCCTGTCCCATTTTCTGGTTAAATCGGAGAAAATTCCCGTGGGATCGGCGGGATACTTCCTCTCCCTTGCCTGCATTCTCCCCGCCTTTCTGGTGGCGGGCTACAAAACCCTGGCATCGGCGGTTGGCGGACTGTTCCGGGGTCAGATGTTCGACGAGGACCTGCTTATGTCGGTGGCATCGGTGGCGGCAGTGATCATGGGCGAATTTCTCGAGGGAGTCGCCGTCATGCTCTTTTCTCAGGTGGGCAATCTCTTTGAGGATTACGCCACGGGAAATGCCCGGGGTGCCGTTGCCCAACTGGCGAAGCTCTGCCCCGACACGGTCAATCTGATCCGGGACGGTCAGACAGTGACGGTGCCCTCCGACGAGGTTCAGGCAGGCGATCTCTTTGTGGTAGGTGCCGGCGAGCGGATCCCCGTGGACGGCAGAGTTGAGGAAGGGTCTGCCTCCCTGGACTGCTCCTCCATGACGGGGGAAGGTCTGCCCGTTGAAGTGACGGTGGGAAACGAGGTCACCTCGGGAACCATCAATCTGGACGGAATGCTGAAGATTCGAGCCCTGCGGACTGCCGATCAGTCGGGAGCGGCAAGAATCATCGCCATGGTGGAGGATGCCGCCATGAAAAAGTCCAAAACCGAGGCATTTATCAGCAAATTTGCCGTCTGGTACACGCCACTGGTGGTTATCGGAGCCTTGATTGTGGCGGTGCTGCCTCCCTTTGTCTTGGGCAATCTGTCCTGGGGATGCTTCAGGGAATGGATTTACCGTGCCCTGAACTTTCTGGTCATCTCCTGCCCCTGCGCACTGGTGATTTCGGTTCCCCTGACCTTTTTCGGGTCGGTGGGCGGCTCTGCCAAGCGGGGGATCCTGTTCAAGGATAACAGCAAGCTGGAGACGCTGGCGAAGGTGCAGACCGTTGCTTTTGACAAGACCGGAACCCTGACCAAGGGTCAGCCCTGTGTGGATAAGATTCTTCCCGTTGGCGTCAGCGAGAACGAACTGCTGACTCTGTGTGCGGCGGCGGAACTGTCCTCCATTCACCCCCTTTCTGCAGCCATTCTGAATGCGGCTGGGGAGGGAGCCTTCGACCCTGCCGACGTGGACGAGATCAGCGAGATCCGAGGCAGGGGACGGCGTGCGATCTACCGATGGCAGACGGTGATTGTCGGAAATGCGGCGTTTTTGCAGGATGAGTCGGTGAAAATTCCCGAAGAACATCAGAATCTCCCCACCACGGCTGTCTATTGCGCCCGAAACGGCGAATACATAGGTGCGCTGACCTTTGTGGATCAGATCAAGCCCGAGTCGAAATCGGCGATTGAGGGGTTGAAGAAGAGGGGCATCCGCACGGTTATGCTGTCGGGCGACAGCGAGCGGGCGGCAAACGAGGCGGCGACGGCGTTGGGAATCGACGACTGCCGGGCATCCCTGCTTCCCGGAGACAAGGTTTATGCGTTGGAGGAGTTCCTCGGAAAGGGCGTCACCGCCTTCGTGGGGGACGGAATCAACGATTCGCCCTCGCTGGCGAGAGCGGACATCGGTTTTGCCATGGGGAGCAACGGCTCGGATGCGGCGATTGAGGCGGCGGACGTGGTTTTGGTGGGCGACAATCCCTGTAAGGTGGAGCAGTCGATCCGCATTGCCTCCCGCACCATGGCGATCGCCAAGGAGAACATTGTCTTTGCACTGGGCGTCAAACTGCTGGTGCTGATCCTCAGCGTGCTGGGACTTGCCAATATGTGGATGGCGGTCTTCGCTGATGTGGGCGTGTCGGTCCTTGCCATTCTGAACGCCATGCGAACGCTGAGAGGGTTGAGGGAATAGAAGAATGGGGGGCTTTCACGAAAAGTCCCCTACCGGTTTATGAGATCGTGAAGCTATCTTCGTTTGATAGCTTTATCAAAAGAAAAAAGACAGACAGGGGAGAAGGCAGATACCGTCAATCTCCCGCTTGACAAACGTTTCCCCCTATCCCGCCAAAGGCGGGATAGGGGGAAAGATGCCGGATTGGAGCGGGAGCGCAGAGATTATGCGCCCTCCTTCAGGACGGTAACGCTGACCTTGACCTGAGCCTGAGTACCCTCGGGAAGTCCCTCGGTAACGGTTCCGAAGAAGCCGTACTTCTTGGCAGTGTTGGGATCGTAGTCGAAGCAATCCCAGCTGACGGGGAGAAGCTTTGCTTCTACGAAATCGGTGTCCTCACCGAACTCGGCGATGTCGGCAGCAGTCAGGGTGCGAACGGAAAGCTCGGAAGCCTCGAAGAGCTGGTTGTAGGTACGCAGACCAACCGTTCCGTTGACAAAGGTGCCGGTTTTTCCGCTGTAGAGGGTCTCACCGTTGACTTTGACGATGAAAGCATTCTGGAATACCAGAACCTCAAGGGTGTAATCGGTGTTGGGGGCATAGTCGATGTCAATGTTTGCAATGGAGGTCCAGTTGTTCTGGGCACTACCTACGCAGAGACTGCCGTCGCTGTCGCCAATGCCCACATAGAGTCCGTTGTAGCTGTCGGGTCCGTCTCCGGTGACTTCGGATGCACGGAAGATGATACCGAAGTTGTTGGAGGGAGTGTCGGCAGTGCCTCTGACGACCGCCTTGATGGCGTAGTTGGCATAAACCTCGGTGCCTGCATTGGTCCACTCGGCATCGGTTATGTATGCCTTGATATTCGTGGAACCTGCAGTGGTGGCAAACTTGCCGCCGCCGATTTCGGTGACATTATCGGGGTCGCACAGGGTCCAGTTCTCGGCAAAACTCTCGGCAGAGGAGAAATTCTCGGAGAACAGGGTGGTGGACTCGGTAGGTGCCGAAGTGGGAACATAGACGGTCAGCTCGGAGGGAAGCTGTGCAATGACATCTTCCTTGGAGGTTCCGTAGTCAACCTTGAAGCTGTCTACGCTCTCGATCTGGTAGTCGGTCTCAACATTGGTGTAGGCGGAGGTGGGAGTGGTTGTTGTAACCGCAGTCGTTGTGGAATTGGCAGCTGTCGTGGTGTTTTCGGTGTTTCCGCCGCCGCAGGAGGTCAGTGCCAATGCCATGGAGGCAACCAGCAGCAGGGAAATCAGCTTTGCATTCTGGTGTTTCATAAAAAATCAATCCTTTCTGAATTTATTTGATTTTGCTTCATTTCGGATTGGCGGCAGTGACCGTCATCCGTTGATCTCCCAAAAATGATGGGCGATCCTTCTTCATTCTTATTATAGCATAGTTTTCAAAAAATGTAAAGCCTTTTTGGCAAATTAATTGCGTGATTTGCTCATTTTCATTTATTTCGCACAATCAGGTGCCGGGAAATTTGAGCATTTCGACAAATTCGGCGGCAAAATTCCCAAATTTCTATTGACTTTTTGTGGGAAATGTGCTACACTGAAGGGCATAAAGGGGAATGATCCGATCCGAATCGGGAATTTTAATTCCGACAGTCCCCTGAGCCTTTGAAAAGGCTTTCGGCGAAACGATAAATATGAATAAAAAGGAAATGATCCGATATGTCTAAACTGCTACGTGCCATGAGTGCCGACGGGTCGGCACAGATACTGGTTCTGAATTCCACCGACACGGTAAACGACGCCATGAAGATTCATAACTGCGCCAGAACGCCCGCCGTCGCCCTGGGACGGGTTCTGACTGCCGCCTCCATCATGGGTTCCACGCTGAAGGATAAGGGAAATACCATCACCGTCAGCGTCCGGGGCGACGGCGTAAACGGACATATTCTTGCCGTCGCCGACTATATGGGCAACGTGAAGGGAACGGTGCAGAATCCCCGGACCGACAGCCCCACTGCGTCGGGACGTGTCAACCTGCGCAAAGCCGTGGGAAAGGGTACGCTGAATGTGGTCAAAGATACCGGCGAGAAGGAGCCGTACATCGGCATCGTCAACCTGGATTCCGGGGAGATTGCCGAGGACGTGACCCACTACTATGCGGAATCGGAGCAGGTTCCGTCGGTCTGCGCTCTGGGCGAGGTTCCGGAGGGCGATCACTTCAAGGCGGCAGGCGGATTTCTGGTCATGCTCATGCCCATGGCGGATCCCAAGACCGTGGAAAAGCTGGAGGAAAACGTCGGAAAACTGGGCGCATTCTCCGATTTGCTCAAACAGAATCTGTCTGACTTCGAGATCGCCGCAAGGGTGTTTGACGGAATTCCCTTCGACGTGTTTGATGAATACGAGGTTGGCTATCGCTGTGACTGCTCCCGTGAGCGCATGGGCAAGGCACTGCTGACCCTTCATCCCATGGAGCTGTACAACATCCTGGCGGAGGATCATCAGATCGAACTGGGCTGCCAGTTCTGCGGCAAGAAGTTCGCCTTTACCGGGGATGATATTGAGAAAATCCGCATTAAGGAAGGGAAGGCAAAGCCCAGAAAGCCGGAGTCCAAGTAAGGATTTTTTGTTGCCGTCCATTCGGGGGGACGAAAGCCGCTGCACAAGGTCGTATTACAAGCCTGCGGCATTTTGCGATGGTTTTGTCTCCCCTCCCCGCCAAAGTCAAAGGAGTCGGATCGGTCTTCATGTGCGGCTCGGACAACCGATTCATCCCGAAATCCGGGTCGAAAAAAGATTGAAAAAAAATTCGAATTTTTTTGAAAAAACTCTTGACAAACGAAAACAAGTGTGCTATAATAACAACCGTCCCGAGGAAACAGACAGTTTCAAAGAGGCAAATGGAAGTTTAGCTCAGCTGGGAGAGCATCTGCCCTACAAGCAGAGGGTCATAGGTTCGAGCCCTATAACTTCCACCAAGCATCCGATCACGATCGGTCGGATGCTTCAATTTGGCCTGGTAGCTCAGTTGGTTAGAGCGCTAGCCTGTCACGCTAGAGGTCGTGGGTTCGAGCCCCATCCGGGTCGCCAAACCGATCTGCATACATGATCGGTTTTATTTTGCCTCTGTAGCTCAGTTGGTAGAGCAGGGGACTGAAAATCCCCGTGTCGTTGGTTCGATTCCGACCGGAGGCACCAGCCAATAGGCTGATGAGAATCGTGGACACCGATTCGACAACATCACCGAAAGTTGTAAAATGTCGGTACCTGCGGATTTAGCTCATTTGGTAGAGCGCCACCTTGCCAAGGTGGAGGTGGCGGGTTCGAGCCCCGTAATCCGCTCCAAAGAAAATCCATGGCTGGAGCGTAGAAATCTATGTTACGCCGTGGATTTTTTCTTTCGGTTCCCGTGTCGGGAGTTCGTCTGCCGCATAGAATGCAGTAGAGACACCGGCGCAGAACCCTTATCCGGCGCCATAGCCAAGCGGTAAGGCAGAGGTCTGCAAAACCTTTATCATCGGTCCGATTCCGATTGGCGCCTCCAAAACAAAACCAGCCCAACCGGGCTGGTTTTGTTTTGGAGAGGTCAATCCCAACATCGCCCGGGCTTTGGCGAAAGGGAAGACCAATGGGGGGGACAGGACTTTGGTAACGAAGAAATGCCGTGGGAAAATGAGACGAACGACGCCAAAGCTCGGGACGAATCGCCGCCGGAGCGAAGCGGAGGGCGGATTCCGATTGGTCCTCCAAATCCTCAAGGATTTATCCTTGGGGATTACTTTTCACTCTTCACTAAAGGCTCGGGGATGTGGAAGGTAATAGGTAAAAGTGAAGAGTGAAGAAGTGCGGTAGATTTTGCTTCGCAAAATCGGAATATCGAAAAAGAAATACTGATTTCGACTGACTGCGTGAAGCCAAACCGGCGGAGTTGACTTTCGATATATGTTGATATCATACTTATATCGACAAATAGGAGTTTGTTAAATTGAAATTTAGAGGCGTAATGAAATGATTTATTTAATGAGACATGGAGCAGACCCATCCAATCGCTATGGAGGATGGAGTACATATGGATTAACTGAAAAAGGCAAGGAGCAGGTTCATATAGCAAAGAGCAAATTGCGGAATAAGGGTATTACGAAAATTTATGCAAGTGATTTAGTTAGAGCAAAAGAAACAGCAGAAATTGTTGCTGATGAACTTTCCTTGCCAATCATATTTTTGCCTCAGTTTCGAGAATCTAACAATGGGTTACTGGCAGGAATGCTGAAAACAGAAGCATTAGAGAAATATCCCGGATTGTATTGGAATTCTCTCGATTGGACAGAATCATATCCGGGTGGAGAAAGTCCGGAACAATTTTTTCATCGCATTAAAGACGCATGGTATGAATTCAAAACGCAGGTCGCAAATGACAATGTATTGCTGGTATCTCATGGTGGAGTCATGAACATCATATTGTGTTTGGAAAATGGGATACCTTA
>JBJDZN010000066.1:0-18206 GCA_051868045.1 Eubacteriales bacterium | reverse complement strand
TGATCCTGAATCCAGTATAACACAAAAACCTTCGATTGTCAATAAACTGAAAGTTTATTTGGAATCGAAGGTTTTTATTTGGCAGGGTTGGGTGAGAGAACCCCCCTCGTTATTTGATATTTTTAAGATCGTACGGCGTGGTCTGATAAACAAAATAATTGAGCCAGTTGGAATAGAGCAGATTGGCATGGGATCGCCAGGTGACAAGCGGAGGCTTGGTATCGTCGTCGTCAGGGTAGTAGTTCTTGGGAACCTGAATAGGCAGTCCGGCATCCTTGTCCCGGCGGTATTCGCTGTCCAGGGTTCCGGCATCGTATTCGCTGTGACCGGTGATGAAAATCTGTCTGCCACGGTCGGTGGACAGGGCATAGATGCCCACCTCGTCGCCGACGGCAAGAATTTTCAACTCGGGAACCTTCTCCACGTCCTCTCTGTGAATGGTGGTGTGGCGGCTGTGAGGAACCATAAAGACATCGTCAAAGCCACGAAAAAGGATGGAGGATTTGCGCTCCACATGATGGGGAAAGACGCCGAACAGCTTCTTCTCCAAAGGGTATTTGGGAATGCCGAAATGGTAGTACAGCCCCGCCTGAGCTCCCCAGCAAATGTGGAAGACCGAGGTCACATGGGTTTTGCTCCACTCCATGATTTCGCATAGCTCGTCCCAGTATTCAACCTCTTCAAAGGGCATCTGCTCCACCGGTGCGCCGGTGATGACCATGCCGTCATAGGTGTTCATGCAGACCTGATCAAAGGTTTTGTAGAAGGTCAGCAGATGTTCATGAGGGGTGTTTTTCGATTCATGGGTCTTGGTATGGATCAGTTCCATTTCGACCTGAAGGGGGGTGTTGCCCAGGAGTCTTGCCAATTGGGTTTCGGTAGCGATCTTGGTGGGCATCAGATTGAGAATCAGAAGCTTCAGGGGACGGATGTCCTGCGTGATGGCCCGGGTCTCGGTAATGGTAAATATATTCTCGCTCAGCAGGATATGCGTTGCGGGGAGTTCGTTTGGAATTTTTATGGGCATGATAGACTCCTTGTCCGTGTTTTCGCCATTTTTTTGATCTTTTCATCGGATATTATAGCACGGGATTTCCGCATTGTCAAGGGAGTTCCGGTATTTTTCACTCCAAAATGGGGCAAAATCAGGGGAAAGCATCTTGAAGACCAAATGTTAAGAAGATCAGAACGTAAAATGACGGTATTTCACCTAAAACCGACCTCCCCTGTTGGGGAGGTCGGTGAAGATGCCGTGATCTTGCTTTAAGAGTCCTTTTTCTGATTGTTCATCATGTCCTGATAGGACTGCATCTGTTCCTGACGATTCTTTCGGCTCTTTTTCAGGATTTTCCGGACAACGAATACCGCCAGAACCACCAAGGCGGCAATGATGATCAGATAGGGAAGGTTCACAATCAGCCAGACGAAGAATGCCACAAATCCTGCGCCGACATCCTTCAGACTGTTGACAAGTCCGGTGCCGATCTGTTCCCAGACCGACAATTCCTCGGTCTCGGTGTAGACCTTGACCTCGATGATGCTCAGATTGATCGTGGTATAGTCGATTTTTGACTCCATCTGAAGAAGGGAAGACTTGTAGGAATCCAGACTGTACTGCACATCGGTCAGTTGACTGCGGATCTTCAGCAGCGTGTCGGTGTTGGTGGCGGTCTCCAGCATGGCTTGCAGAGCATCCCGCTCTGCCTCCAGCGAACGGATCCGGCTGGTGATGTCCACATAGTTCAAAGTGACGTCGCTGACATTGGAGGACTGACTGACAATGTTGGCAGATTCGCCCACATGGGACAGCAGGGTGTCGGCATCGGCGGCGGGAACACGGATTACCATACTGGCGTATCGGGAACCGTCAATGCCGTAGCTGTTGCCTGTAATCCGACTGCTTTCCACATATCCGCCCAGTTCGGCGGTGCGGGCATTGAGATCGGCGATCAGGCTGTCAAAATCCTTGGTTTCCAGCGAAAGTTCTACGGTGCGGATCAGTTTTCGACTGTCGGTCACGGCAACGTCATCGCTGAGAATGCTGTCAATGCCGCTGTCCTTTATCTCTGTACTTTCACCGTATGAAACGGATGGAGCAGAAGCCGCATTGCCGGAGATGTTATCCGTCCCGGATTTTGCACAGGCGGTGAGGGTGACGGCTGCCAGCAGGAGAATCAGGACTCTCTTCAGGTGTCTTTTCATGGAAATCCTTCCTTTCATGGGTTGTTCATGGGTTATGGACGGGTGGATGATACGACATTGTGATTTTTGCCTGATTGATTCTGAATATTATAGCACAAATTGTGCAATTTGTCAAGGGGCAAAACGAAGGATTCAAAGGCTTCCCCGAATTTGGAAATCCCTTCCTTTGGAAGGTGAATTTGATGATTACCGTTGAAAATTTACCGTTTTAAGGAAAATGCAAGGGGTAAAATTGAACGATTCGGTATTTTGTCGAAAAAGTTATTTTTGTGAAAAATGGAAAAAGATTGGCGAGAATAACCAAAAATATTCTGAAAAATTTGTACAAAAAGACGGCAAATCGGGGGCTTTTGATTTTGATTTTCTACATCCGGTTTTGGGAAAAATTATGAATTCCCCTTGAAAAAGAGAATCGACTGTGATATAATAAAATCAGTACAGGACTGCAGTGTCGGTTTGCGGAAACTTTGTTTGGACGGTTTGCCCAAAAGATCAGGCTCTTATAAATAAACTTCTGACAATCCTGACAAAAATCGACCGTATCCCTCACGGCAAAATGAATGCAACAGCGAATCATGGAAAGGATTGGTTATCATGACGCAGAATACCGGAGATCTTGCCGCCTATCTGTTCCACCAGGGAACCAACTACCGCGCCTATCAGTATATGGGCGTTCATAGATGCGAGGACGGTTATGTCTTTCGTGTCTGGGCACCCGGAGCCAGATCGATCCGTTTGGTAGGAGATTTCAACGGCTGGGAGGGACAGGCAATGATCCGCACCTCTCAGATGGGAATCTGGGAGGCGGTGGTGGAGTCCGACAATCTGGAGGGGCAGAAGTACAAGTATGCCATCACCTCCGGAGCAGGGGAGCATTACAAAGCCGACCCCTATGCCGCCTACTCCGAAACCCTCAAGAAAACGGCATCCATCGTCTGGACCGATGAGAGCTTCAAGTGGAGCGACGGCGTCTGGCGCAACAAGAGAAAGAGAATCGCCGAAGACCCTGACTTCTATGCGGCACCCATGCACATCTACGAGGTTCATCTTGCCTCCTGGCGTACCCGTGACGGCAAAACCACCGCAGAGGGTGAGAACTACCTGAACTACCGTGAGATCGCCGATCAGCTGGTTCCCTATGTGAAGAAGATGGGTTACACCCATGTGGAATTGCTTCCCATCGGCGAATATCCCTTCGACGGTTCATGGGGCTATCAGGTCTGCTCCTATTTCGCTCCCACCTCCCGCTACGGCAACCCCAATGACTTCAAATATTTTGTCAACACCCTCCACAAAAACGGAATCGGCGTCCTTCTGGATTGGGTTCCCGCCCATTTTCCCAAGGACGAGCATGGACTTCGGGAGTTTGACGGCTCTCCTCTGTATGAGTATCAGGGCTGGGATCGGATGGAACACAAGGAATGGGGAACCCGCTGCTTTGACGTGGGCAGAAACGAGGTTCAGAGCTTCCTGATTTCCTCTGCCATGAGCTGGCTGGACCGCTACCACATCGACGGACTGCGGGTGGATGCCGTTGCCTCTATGCTCTATCTGGACTATGCCAGAAAGCCCGGGGAATGGATTCCCAACGTCAACGGAGACAACAAGAACCTGGAGGCGATTGCCTTCTTCAAGAAACTCAACACCGCACTGTTCGGAAACTATCCCGACATCCTCATGATAGCCGAGGAATCCACCGCATGGGCGGCGATTACCCGACCGGTTCACGAGGGCGGTCTCGGGTTCAACTTCAAGTGGAACATGGGCTGGGCGAACGACATGTACGATTATGTACAAACCGACCCCTATTTCCGCAAATATCATCACAAGGATCTGAATTTTTCCCTGTCCTACGCCTTCAGCGAGAATTATATCCTGCCGGTTTCCCACGATGAGGTGGTACACGGTAAGAAATCGCTGATCGACAAGATGTGGGGGAACTACGATCAGAAGTTTGCCGGACTGCGGATCTTTTTCGTCTGGCAGATGACCCATCCCGGCAAGAAGCTGACCTTTATGGGATGCGAGTTCGGACAGTTCCGGGAATGGGACTATGAAAATCAGTTGGAATGGTTCATGCTGGACTATCCCAAGCACGCCGCAATCCGGACTTTCTCGGAGGAGCTGAATAATTTCTACCTCTCCCGCAAGGAGCTGTGGCAGGTGGATTTCTCCTGGGAGGGATTCCGCTGGATCTACGCCGACCGGGATGCCGACAATCTGATCGCCTTCACCCGTATGGACAAGGCGGGGAATGAGCTGGTCGTGGTGATCAACTTCTCGGCGGTGCCCTACCGCGCCTACGGGATTCCCGTGGAGTCGGATGCCTATCGGGTGGTCTTCAACACCGAAGAGGCGCGCTTCGGCGGCAACGGAATCACCTATCCCGAGGTTCTGGCTGCCGATGAAAACGGAATGATCACGCCCGATCTGTCTCCTCTTTCGGCATTGATTCTGGAGCCTGTGAACAAGAAGAGAAAATGCGGCAGAAAGCCTGCGTCAACCGATCCCGCAAAGGCAAAAAAGCCTTCTGCCGGAAAGAGTGGAAAGACTGCCGGGCAGGATCAAACACAGGACAAAACCGAAAAAACGGAAGAATCCAACCAAACGGCAAATTGAAAAACGGCAAGTTGTAAAGTGAAAAATCCGGAGGGATCTCCGGGATAACCGGAAGAACGAGGACGGGAACGAGGCGACCGACAAAACCGATTGCGGGATGCCGACGTTCTGATTACACGACATCAATCAGTCACCATCCGCATAAAGAAGCGGAAGAAATACACAGGGGGTTTCTTATGTTTCAAAAGAAAGAATGCGTAGCCATGCTCCTTGCCGGCGGTCAGGGAAGCAGACTCTACACACTAACCGAAAAGACCGCAAAGCCCGCCGTTGCCTTCGGCGGAAAATACCGCATCATTGATTTTACACTGTCCAACTGCATCAATTCCGGCATTGATACGGTGGGTGTTCTGACCCAGTATCAGCCTCTTGTACTCAATGAGTACATAGGCAACGGCGCACCTTGGGACCTGGACCGCAACATGGGCGGCGTCATGGTTCTGCCTCCCTATCAGCAGATGAAGGGTACCGACTGGTACAAGGGTACTGCCAACGCCATCTATCAGAATCTCGGCTATATTGATCGGTACGATCCTGACTATGTGCTGGTTCTGTCGGGCGACCATATCTACAAGATGGACTATTCCGCTATGCTGGACTTCCACAAGGAAAAGGGTGCGGACTGCACCATCGCCGTGCTGTCGGTTAGCCTGGAGGAGGCATCCCGATTCGGTATCATGAACACCGAGGAGGACGGCAAGATTTTCGAGTTTGAGGAAAAGCCCGCTCATCCCAAGTCTACCAAGGCATCCATGGGAATCTACATCTTCAACTACAAGAAGCTCAGAAAATATCTGATTGACGATGAGAATACGCCCGGTTCGGCAAACGATTTCGGTAAGAACATCATTCCCAATATGCTTGCAAGCGGAGAAAAAATGTACGCCTATCCCTTCTCGGGCTACTGGAAGGACGTGGGAACCATCTCCTCTCTTTGGGAAGCAAACATGGAGCTTCTGGGCAATCCTCCGAAATTCAATCTGCACGACAAGAACTGGAGAATCTTCTCCAGAAACGCTTCCCGCCCCGGTCAGTTTGTGGGAGAGGGCGCAGAGATTTCGGACAGCATGATTACCGAGGGTTGTGAGATCTACGGCAAGGTGGAGCATTCGGTGCTGGGTAACGGCGTCATCGTGGAGCAGGGCGCAACGGTCAGGAACAGTGTGATTCTTGAGGACGTTGTGATCCGTTCGGGTGCGGTGGTTGACTATTCCATCGTGGACGGTCAGACCGTTATCGGTCAGAATGCGGTCATCGGCAGTCCCAAGGAAGACGGCAAGGGTATTGCCGTTATCGGAACCGGACTTGACATTCCGGATAATACCAAAATTGACGGCGGTCTGATGGTCAATGCGGCGAGACTTGCCGAACTGCTCAAGGCGTAAAGGAGGCAACGAAAATGGCAAACGCATCCGGTATTATTTTCTCCAATCTGCATGATCAGAACATCACCGAACTGACCAGACTCCGCACGATGGCATCCATTCCCTTCGGAAGCCGTTACCGTCTGGTGGATTTTCCCCTGTCCAACATGGTCAATGCGGGAATCTCCAATGTTTCGATTATCACCCACTACAACTATCAGTCGCTGATGGATCACGTGGGCTCGGGTAAGGACTGGGATCTCGCCCGCCGCTCCGGCGGACTGAAGATTCTGCCTCCCTATATCACCGCCTTTTCCAACTCCACCAATCAGCTTTACGAAAACCGTCTCCAGGCACTTCAGACCATCAGCGAAGCCATCGTCCGTATGACCGGCGACTACATCGTGATGTCCGACTGCGACAGCATCTGCAACATTGATCTTAACGAGATGTTGGACGCTCATATCAAGTCGGGGGCAAAGATCACTTATGCGGTAAAGCACGTGAATCTGACTGCCGACAAGTCCAGACACTACAACATCATTTTCTCGGACGATGAGGACAATATTACCGATATTATCACCCATCCCAAGAATATGGAAGGTGAGATGGACATCAACATCAATATCGCCATTGCCGACAGATCCTATCTGGAGGCTGCCCTGCTGGACTCCTCCGCTCACGGCTACACCAGTCTGTCCAGAGACATTGTTCTGCGCAACATCGGAAAAGAAACCTTCAAGGTCTACCGTTTTGAGGGATATTTCTCCAATATTACCTCGCTGACCGACTATTTTGCCTGCAATATGTCCCTTCTGGACCGGGACAACCGGAACAATCTGTTCTCGGTGAAGAACCGTCCCATCCTGACCAAGGTCCGCAACAGTGCGCCCACCAAGTTCAGCGATGACTGTCACGTCACCAACTCCATGATCGCCGACGGCTGCATCATCGACGGAACCGTGGAAAACTCCATCCTGTTCAGAGGCGTCAAGATCGGCAAGGGATCGGTGGTCCGCAATTCCATCCTGTTCCAGGATACCCTGACCGGTGAAAACGTGACGCTCAACTGCGTCATTGCAGATAAAAATGTGGTGATCCGTGACGATGTTATGCTGTCCGGACATCAGACCATGCCCCTGTACATTGATAAGGGCAAAATGATCTGAAACCGATAAGAAGATCGACGGGGACATAGGGTTCCCCGTCGGTCTGCGGATATTTTCCATGCCGACAGGCGGTTTCGGAAAGAAAACAGAATTTTTTGGCTCCGGGCAACCGGGCACAGGTTCAAAAGAGAAAGGTTTGGTCATAAGATGAAAATACTATATGTGGGCGGCGAAGCACTGCCCTTTGCATCCACGGGCGGTCTGGGCGACGTTCTGGGATCCCTTCCTGCGGCTGTTGCCAGAGCAGACAAAAAGAACGACGTGCGTTGCGTGATTCCCCTTCATGCAAAGGTATCCGAACAATGGCGGGAAAAGATGAGCCTTGCGGCTGAATTTGATGTTCATCTGTCCTGGCGTTGCCAGCATACGAAGATCTGGCAGCTGGAAAAGGACGGCGTGATCTACTACTTCGTGGATAACGAGTACTATTTCAACCGCCAGAAGCTGTACGGCGAGTTTGACGACGGAGAGCGGTACGCTTTCTTCTCCAAGGCGGCAGTGGAAATGCTTCCCAGAATCGGCTTTACCCCCGATGTTCTCCATGCCAACGACTGGCAGGCGGCTCTGTCCATCATCTATCTGCGCAAACAGCAGAACTATCCCAATACCCGCACCGTTTATACCATTCACAACATCGAGTATCAGGGCATCTTCCCCAAGGAGATTCTGGGGGATGTCTTCTCTCTGTGGAACACCGATCTGCCCGATCTGGAATATGATGGATGTATCAACCTGACCAAAGGTGCCATCGTTTGCTGTGATAAGCTGACCACCGTCAGCCAGCGTTACAGTGAGGAAATCCGCACTCCCTATTATGCTCACGGTCTGGCGGGAATCCTTTCCATGTATGCCGGCAAGACCTGCGGTATTGTCAACGGCATTGATGTGGATTACTACAATCCTCAGACCGATCCCTCCATGCTTGCCGGACATTACAGTCTGAAATATCACACCTTCTCGGGCAAGGCGGCAAATAAGGCTGCCCTCCAGGAGAAGCTGGGTCTGCCGGTGGAACCCGATAAGCCCATGATCGCCATGATCTCCCGTCTGGTTTCCCATAAGGGTCTGGATCTGGTGCGGGCGGTACTGGGCGAGATCATGCAGGGAAATTCCCAGTTCGTTGTGCTGGGTACCGGCGAGAGCGACTATGAGAACTACTTCAGGGGACTTCAGAACTATTATCCCGATAAGGTTCGCGCCCTGATCACCTACGATAAGGAGCTGTCCAAGCAGATTTATGCCGGTGCCGACATCTTCCTGATGCCCAGCCAGGCAGAGCCCTGCGGACTGTCCCAGATGATCGCCTGCCGTTACGGCACGGTTCCCGTAGTCAGGGAAACCGGCGGTCTGTATGATACCATCAAGCCTTTCAACCCCACCACCGGTGAAGGCAACGGCGTGACCTTCTACGCCTTCCATCCCTATGAGATGAAGGACGCAGTGGGCAGAGCCCTGCATCTGTATACCGACAAGACCCTCTGGAAGAAGTTGGTCCGGAACGCCATGTCCACCGACTTCTCCTGGAAGGCTTCTGCCGATAAATATATGGAGATGTATCGCTCCATGTTCTGACCGCCAAGGTGACGGACGGAATGTGCGGATGGATCATCCGCACCCGTCCGTCTGCTTTGACTGTCAATTCTGCGACCCCAAAAAATGAAAATGAAAAGGAAATGAAAAATGGAACAAAATGAAACTGTCAAGAAGACCGTCAAGGTGTCCAAGAAGGCTGCAAAGCTGATGAGGGAGGAAACTCTCAGAAAAGGAATTTCCGATAAGCTGTCCCGCTATTTCGGCACTACCCCCGCAGAGGCAAACACCGATCAGATTTACAAAGCGGTTCTGCTGTCCGTAAAGGACATCCTGTCCAACAAGAGAACCCAGTTCAAGCAGAACGTGAAGAATCAGGAGGGCAAGAAGGTTTACTACCTCTGTATGGAGTTCCTGATCGGAAAATCCCTGAAGAACAATCTGATGAATCTGGGCATTGCCGATGATTACAGAAAGATTCTCAAGGAATGGGGATATGACATCGAGGATCTCTACGAGCATGAGGACAATCCGGGACTTGGTAACGGCGGACTGGGCAGACTGGCTGCCTGCTTCATGGATGCCCTGACCACACTGGATTACTCCGCAACCGGATTCTCCATTCTCTACGAGTATGGACTCTTCCGTCAGAAGATCGTAGACGGTCAGCAGGTTGAACTGCCCGACATCTGGATGCCGACCGGCGAGGACTGGCTGGTTCCCCGTACCGATAAGACCTGCACGGTCCGTTTCGGAGGCAATATCACCGAGAAGTGGGACAACGGCAAGTGTGAGATCATCCACACCGACTACACCGAGGTGCAGGCGGTTCCCTATGATATGATGATTTCGGGTGCAGACTCCGAGGCGGTCAACTCCCTGCGTCTCTGGAAGGCGGTCAAGACCAATCAGTTCAACATGGGACTTTTCTCCCAGGGCGACTACTTCTCCGCCATGGAGGAATCCAATAAAGCCGAGATCATTTCCAAGGTTCTCTATCCTGCCGATAACCACGAGGGCGGACGGACGCTGAGACTGAAACAGCAGTATTTCCTGGTCTGCGCTTCTCTTCAGTCCATTCTCGCCGACCACCTGCGCAACTACGGCAATCTTGAGAATTTCGCCGATAAGGTGGCAATTCATATTAACGATACCCATCCCGCACTGGTGGTTCCCGAGCTCATGCGTGTGCTGATGGACACCTACTCTTACTGTTGGGAGGATGCTTGGGACATCGTTACCAAGACCGTTTCCTACACCAACCATACCGTCCTGCCCGAGGCACTGGAGACCTGGGACGAGGGACTGTTCAAGTACGTGATGCCCCGAATCCATCAGATCGTCTGCGAGATCAACCGCCGTTTGTGCGCCGACCTCTGGAACGCCTATCCCGGTGACTGGGATCGGATCACCCATATGTCCATTATCGCCAACAACCGTGTCAAGATGGCAAATCTGTCGGTTGTGGGTTCCCATACCGTCAACGGTGTGTCCAAACTCCATTCGGACATTCTGACCAAGACCGTTTTCTCGGAATTTTATGACTATACCCCCGAAAAATTCACCAACGTGACCAACGGTATTGCACACCGCCGCTGGCTGTGCTACTCCAACCCCGGTCTGTGCAAGCTGCTGGATGAGACCATCGGTCCCGATTACCGCAAATCTCCCGAAAAGCTGGAGGAGTTCAAGAAATTCGCCGACGATCCTGTGGTTCTGGACAGAGTCGGTAAGATCAAGCACGAAAATAAGGTCCGCTTCTCCAACTGGTACGGCAAAAAGTACGGCATCAAGCCCGATCCCGACTCGCTGTTCGATGTTCAGGTCAAGAGAATGCACGAGTATAAGCGTCAGATGCTGAACGCTCTGCGGATTATCTCCATGTTTGTGAATCTGAAGGAGAATCCCGATCTGGATATTCAGCCCCAGACCTTCATTTTCGCCGCAAAGGCAGCTCCCGGATACTATCTCGCCAAGGAGATCATTCACCTGATCAACGCCATCTCGGCAGAGATCGAGAAGGATCCCAAACTGCGCACCAAGATGCGGGTTATCTTCGCTGAGGACTACAATGTTTCCCTGGCAGAGATCCTGATTCCCGCCGCCGATGTGTCCGAGCAGATTTCTCTTGCCGGCAAGGAGGCAAGCGGTACGGGTAATATGAAGCTGATGATCAACGGTGCCCTGACGCTGGGTACCCTGGACGGCGCAAACGTGGAGATTGCCGACGCAGTGGGTCCCGACAATGTCTATATCTTCGGTCTGACCACCCCTGAGGTTGATGACCTCTGGAGACGCGGCTACCATTCCTTTGATTATTATAACGCCAATCCCGTGCTGAAGAAGGCGATTGACTATCTGAAGGTGGGCTTCAACGGCAGTGATTTCACCGCTTTCTATAACTATCTGCTGATGGGTCCCGGCATTGCCGATCCCTATATGTGCCTTGCTGATTTTGACAGCTATATGGCAACCTACAAGAGACTGGTTTCCGACTTTGCAGACCGTACCAAGTGGGCAAGAATGTCGCTGATGAACACCGCATCTGCCGGAATCTTCGCCGCAGACCGCTCCATCCGGGAATATGCCGAGAATATCTGGCATATTAAGCCCATCAAGGCAAAAAACAACAGATAAGATCGGAAAAAAGCCATGAATATTCCCGAACCCATCCGGAAATCGGTGTCCTTCACCAAGATTTCCCAAAAAACGCCGAATGCGCACCTGCTGGGTGTTTTCGACTGCGAAGACCGTCTGACCTTCCGCCTGACTCTGCCCCGCAGATTGGGCGCAAAGGACCCCATTCTTGACTTCTACCGTGATGACGATCAATGCAATTTTTCGCTTCCCTTCCGTTGGAAGGGAAGCGATTATGTGAGCGAACAGTATGAGTGCGTTCTCACCACCGCTTCTCTCTGCAAAAGCGGGGAGAAGGATGCCCTGCTCTGGTATTCCGTCCTTATGGACAGCGGTTACGGCAGACTCCGGCTGTCCATGAATCCCTACAGCTATGCCCCTGTCCTTGCCGATGCAAACGAATATCACTCCGACTACCAACTGACCGTTTGCAAAGCCGGTTATGATGCTCCCCACGCCATCCGAGGGGGGATCATGTACCACATTTTCGTGGACCGTTTTGCCCAGGGCGGGGAAGTTCCCGTCCGTGAGGATGCCATCCTGAATCCCGATTGGGATAACGGAGTTCCCCAGTATGCCGATTACCGCGGGGGATATGTGGAAAACAATATGTTCTTCGGTGGGACCTTGTACGGCATCATCGACAAACTGGACTATCTGGAGAGTCTGGGCGTCTCCATACTGTACCTGTCCCCCATTTTCCGTGCCTACTCCAACCATAAGTACGACACCGGCGATTATCTGACGGTGGATGAAATGTTCGGCGGTGACGAGGCACTGGAAAAACTGATCGCCGAGACGAAGAAGCGGAACATTGCCATTCTTCTGGACGGCGTTTTCAATCATACCGGTGCAGACAGCCTGTATTTCAATAAAAAGGGACGGTATGACAGCGTCGGAGCCTATCAGAGCAAGGATTCGCCTTACTATGACTGGTACGAGTTCCGGGACTATCCCGACTCCTATCGGTGCTGGTGGGATATTGACATTCTGCCGGCGGTGACCACCACCAATCCCTCCTATCTGGAATTCATGACCGGAGAAAAGGGTGTGGTTCGGCACTACCTGAAAAAGGGAATCTCGGGCTGGCGTCTGGACGTGGCGGACGAGTTGGACAGTCTCTTTCTCGATCGGCTTCGGACGGCAGTCAAGGCGGAGAATCCCGAGGCGATGATCTACGGCGAGGTCTGGGAGGATGCCTCCGATAAGGTCGCATACGGCACGCGCAGGAAGTATTTCCGAGGCGATCAGCTGGATTCGGTCATGAATTATCCCCTGAAGGATGGTATCATCCGTTTTGTCAAATACGGCGACAAAAACGCCCTGTTTGCGGCGACGGCATTGCTGTATGCCCACTATCCCAAGGGAACCAGCGACACCCTGATGAATCATCTGGGAACCCACGATACCGAGCGGATTCTCACCGTTCTGGGCGGCGATCCCGACGGCGGCAGAACGGCAAAGGAACTGTCCGTCGCCCGTATGAGTCTGGAGCAGAGGGCAAACGCCAAGGCACTGCTGAAGCTGTGCTACACGCTGTCGGCAACCCTGCCGGGAATCCCCTGCATCTATTATGGAGATGAGGCGGGGATGGAAGGCTATCGGGACCCCTTCAACCGGATGCCCTACCCCTGGAATCATCAGGATGCCGACCTGCTTGCCTTCTATCGGAAGCTGGGAACGGTGCGCAGATCTCTGCCCGTTTTTGCCGAAGGCTGGTTTGAGGTGGATGAGTCCACGCCGGACGGAGTTTTTGCCTTTACCCGATTTGACGGGGATTGTCAGGTCTATGTGGCGGTCAACCGTTCGGAGGAAGTCTTCCCCATCCGGAAAAAGGGCAGGGAAATGCTCACCGACAGCGATGGCGAATGCTATCTGCTGGAGCCCGGAACATCGGCGATCCTTCTTTTGCAAAAAAAGAAAAATGAAAAAAATTCACGGTGAATTTACAGGATTTTTGGCGAATTCTCCAATTCCTTCACATCTGGTTCACAATTGGGTAGTATATTAAAGTTAAGTTAATGTTAAATCTAGTTTAGGAGAACTGCCATGAAATTGAAAACTCTCTTTGTCACACTGCTTGCGACATTGATGCTCCTCCCGGTCTCTTTGCTTGCCCTGACTTCCTGTTCGGTTGCCGAAGGAACGGGCGGCAGCACATCGGGTACCTCCGGCACTCAGGGAAGCAGCCCTGAAGATGATACCACCGATGTTGTGAAGATGAAATTCTTCAAAGCGGGACGTTCCACCTGCATCGTCATCCGGACTCCTGCGGGTGTCGTGATGATCGACACGGCGGCAGATGATCAGACCGACTCCATTATCAGTTACCTTGCCGAAAAGGGAATCACTACGGTGGACTACCTGATCATCACCAACTTCTCCAAGAAGCATATCGGCGGTGCGCCTGCAATCCTGACCCAGTCGGGTGTGACCTTCAAGAACGTACTGGTCCCCGGATATGTCAAGGAAAGCGGAACCTATCAGCTCTTCAGTAATGCTATGATCTCGGCGGGACTGACGGCAACCCCTGTGACCGACAATTCCACCACCTTTACGCTGGGCGAGGTCAGCTTCAGCCTGTATGCGCCTCACAAGGACTACTCCACTGCCATCGACGAGAACGATGAGGGCAATTCGCTGGCAGTTGCGGTGACCTATAAGGACACCTCCTTCCTGATGACCTCCCGTGTTGCAGGCGAACGTGTGGACGAACTGATCTCCGATCTGTCGGGACAGACCTTCGATCTGATCACCGTTCCCAACTACGGTATCTACGACAGCCGTTATGATGCGCTGTTTACTGCGTTGGGAGCCAGATACGCTGTAGCAATCTGCTCCAACAATGCGGAGAAGGATCAGATGCACGATGAAACCCTTGCCGCACTGAAAAATGCGGGAATAACGGTATATGCCACCCGTGACGGCAGCGTGGAAATCCGTATGGACGGCACCAATGTGACGGTTCAGAACGATCACCCCGCACTGAACATCGGATAAGACAAAAAATCAAATGACACCCCGACTTTCCGTCGGGGTGCCATTTTGTAATGGTGTCCGGATAGGTGTGAGTTCTTCTTTTCCGTTGCTTGAAGAGAATCGCTTATTTGTCCTGGTCTTCTTCCCGGATGCCGTTTTCCGAGGTCAGGAAGGTGTGGGTGGACTGGGTGGCGGCAGAAGGTGCGGCACCGGCGTCAATATCGGTGAACACCTTTGCGGGAGCAGTATCTTCGGTTTCGGCGGATTCTTCGGTCAGACTGTTTACCAGCGTTCGCATGGGATCGTCTGCTTCGGTGACGGTGACGGTCTGGGCAGCCTTGCGGGCGGCAGATTGCTGCTGAATCGCCATGTGATTTCGCTCAATAGCACGGATCAGCTCTTTCTGCTCCTTGCCGCTCAGACGTTTATCCATCCGGAAATCCTTCAGGGTTTCAATCAGCTCATTTCCGGGCAGAACGCAGTCCGAACTCATGAAATCGGCATGGGCATGATCGTCGGTTAGAAAAACATATCGGCGGATGGTGGGGCAGAACAGACTTTCCTTCATGAACAGTCCGGCAAGCTCCGATACGTAAGCGTGACTGGTTTCCATCAGATTCTCAATCTCCCGACAGCCGTCCTCGGTGTACTGCTTCCAGGGACCGTGTTCGGGGGCGGAAAAGGTGCCTTTTCCGCTTAGGATCGTGATGACGGCAACGCCGCCGGAGCAGACAAAGACCGTATCGGCACGGGGAGACGTTACGCCTTCGTCCCGAAGAAGATAGGGCATCTTCAGAATCTTGTCGCCGAAAACCTGGGTGAGCAGTGCGTTCGCAAACCGTTGATCCCGGATGGGAGACTGATAAATTTCGGCGAAACGACAGCGCCGGATGACCATGCAGAACAGCCAGATGGCAATAACGATGGCAATGCAAGCAGAAACGCCAAGACAAATGAGCAATGCAGTTTTCAAGATGATCCTCCTTGCCGCTGATGCGGCATACCGACAGTGCGGCAGGTTAATCCGGCAAAAGACCGGGGAAACTCGGTGCGATTTGCCGGAAGGGTGATATTTTTAACCAATTTACAATAGTATCATAGCATATCCCGTCGATCTTGTCAATGGTCGAATGTGGACGAACTATGAATTTTTTGAAAAGCCTCGCATTACCTATTGACAATCACAAAATTGTATGATATAATAAGTTGAACAAAAGCGAAAGGAAAGAACGAGGACATGAGCGGTATGGATGAAGAGAGAAAAACCACCCCCGATGAAATGCAGGGCGGGGAACCGTCTGCCGATGCCACAGCGGATCAGGGCAATTCGCCGGCGGATGGGTCCGGAAACCAAACGGATACTGCGGCGGATCGACCCCGGAGAAAGAAAAAGCGGGCGATTGTCTTTCTGGTGATCCTCGGCGTGCTGGCGGTGGTGCTGGCAGTGCTGAATGCCGTTGATTTCGAGGCACTGGCGGAAAAGATCAGCGAGAAACAGAGCGAGACAGCGGAAGCCGTTCCGGTCA
Source organism: Eubacteriales bacterium (assembly GCA_051868045.1). GTDB lineage: Bacteria > Bacillota > Clostridia > Oscillospirales > CAG-272 > CAKSQF01. Next base: position 2,180 of record JBJDZN010000066.1, on the reverse strand, counting down.
AGACCTATCCTGCCACCTATTTTGAGATTCCCGACTATTACGAGGATGTCACCGCCGACGCATCCTATCTGGCACTGGATCGGAACATTTACTATACCTATCAGGGCGAAACCTTTGTCATTGAAAGGAATGTTCCCGATAAAAATGACCTCCGCCGCTTCTGGCAGGAGTATTTTGACGCCGTAACCAATGGCGATGCGGCAGGAATCGACGCTCTCTGCACCGACGAATACCTGAAAAAGAACGGCAATACGCCCAATTTTGCCCCGCAGAAGGTTTACAACATCAAGGTTGAACTGAACAGTATGCAGGATCTGGTGGACGGGGACGCCAACGGAAACTACAAGGGCTATGTCGTCTATTATTTCGAGGTCAGTTATTATATTAAAGATAACAACGGAACATTCCGCAACGATTTCTTTGAGGATTTCTATACCGTTCCCCTGATATTTGAGATTCTGGAGGGAAATTCCATCAAAATCAACAGTATTAACCGAATCCGTGTCGGAACGGTCAGTCAAGCGAAAGGAGAAATAAATATTATGATTTTTATCTGGATTGCACTTATTGTGCTGGCGATTGTCGCCGAACTGCTGACCACTTCGCTGGTGGCAGTCTGGTTCATCCCTGCAGGACTTGTGTCGCTGATACTGGCGGTTCTGCTGCCCGATCAGCTGGCTTTGCAGATCATTCTCTATCCCGTGATTGCACTGCTGCTGCTTCTGCTGACCCGTCCCTTTGTCAAGCGGCATCTGCAAAAGGGCAATTATCAGCCCACCAATGCCGATCGGGTCATCGGAATGACGGCAGTGGTCACCGAGGACATCGACAATATCGCCGAGACCGGCGAGGTCAAGGTGGGAGGCATCCGATGGTCAGCGAGAAGTCAGGACGGCGGCAAGATCGAAAAGGGCACCGAGGTCGTGGTGCTGGAGATTGAGGGCGTCAAGCTGATCTGTCGAAAACAGTCGGATTCGCAGTAATCGGAATGGTCGGGGAATGTCCCTGAATGAAGAAAATCCGGCATATCCCCGGCAAAATCGGATCACAATATCTAAATGGGAGAATCCTGACCTGATAACAGGTCGGATCAGATATGGAGGAAATGATTATGTTCATGAAACTGATGCCCCTGCTGCTGAGTGATGCGGCAGCAACCCCGAAAATTAACGTGGGAACAATTGTGTTCGTGTGCATTCTGCTGATTCTGCTGGTGGTTGCAATCAGCGGCATCCGGATCGTTCCCCAGGCGAGAGCCATGGTTGTGGAGCGTCTGGGACGCTACCACAAGACATGGGAAACCGGTATGCACTACAAGGTTCCCTTCATCGACCGCATTGCCAGGAACGTGCTTAAAATGGAGCAGGTTGCTGACTTCCCGCCCCAGCCCGTGATTACAAAGGACAATGTCAAGATGCAGATCGACACCGTCGTTTTCTATCAGATCACCGACTGCAAGCTGTATGCCTACGGCGTGTCCAATCCCATGGCGGCAATCGAGAATCTGACCGCCACCACCCTTCGTAACATCATCGGCGAGCTGGAGCTGGATGCGACCCTGACCTCCCGTGACGTCATCAATACCCGTATGCGTGCCATTCTGGACGAGGCGACCGACCCCTGGGGAATCAAGGTCAACCGTGTGGAACTGAAGAACATCATGCCTCCCCGTGAGATTCAGGACGCCATGGAGAAGCAGATGAAGGCAGAGCGTGAACGCCGTGAGGCGATTCTCCGTGCCGAGGGCGAGAAAAAGTCCGCCATCCTGATTGCAGAAGGTCAGAAACAGTCCAAGATTCTGGCGGCGGAAGCGGATAAACAGTCGGCAATTCTTGCCGCTGAGGCAGATAAGGAAGCCAGAATCCGCAGAGCGGAAGGCGAGGCGGAGGCGATTCTGACCGTCCAGAAGGCGAATGCCGACGGTATCCGGATGATCAATGAGGCGGCTCCCACCGAGGCGGTTCTGGCAATAAGATCGCTGGAATCCATGGAGAAGGTTGCCGACGGAAAGGCGACGAAGATCATCATTCCCTCCAATATGCAGGGTCTGGCGTCCCTCGCCACCACGGCGGCGGAGCTGTTCAAAGGGGAGAATCCATAAAAACAAATCCGGGGTGCTTTTTTTCAAAAGCACCCCGGACCTTTAATGGCTTTATAATAAGGAAGAATCAGGGATTATT
>JBJDZN010000065.1:0-18226 GCA_051868045.1 Eubacteriales bacterium | reverse complement strand
CCAACCCCTTTCCTTGGCTGGCGGTTTTCGAAATTTATAGTTTATCAACACTCTGAAGGTTGCATCAGACACGCTGATGTAACCTTTTTTTGTTTTGGTATTCCTTTTTTCGATGGCGAAAAAACGGAATTTAGATTTTCCCCTGTTCGCCACTTGACTTTTTCTCTATAATGTGATAAAATAAAACAAATCCCCCTGGTGCGTATTCGATGGGGAAGGAGAGGGTTCGGATTATCCGGACCGATCATGAAAGGAATGGATAAAATGAAGAAAATCATACCGATCCTGCTCAGTTGTCTGCTACTGCTGACCGGCTTGCCCCTTACTGTGACCGGGACAGAAACCGATCCGTATTTTGCGGTTGGAAGTGCATCGGGCAAGGCAGGCGATCAGGTAACGGTCACCGTTACGATCGGCAATAACCCCGGCATCGTCGGATTCCTGCTTGAGGTGGACTATGATACCGATGCGCTGGAGCTTGTTTCGGCATCGGAAGGCGTTTTTGCGGGAATCACTTTCTCCCAAACCCTTGATACCGATCCCTTTGGCATTTTATGGTGCAACTCCCTTGACGCTGACAGCACCGCCAACGGCACCGTCGCTACCTTAACCTTCCGGGTAAAAGAATTTGCCCCCATCGGCAATACCGTCATCAGCGTATCGGTTGATGAGGAGAATGTGTTCAACTCGAAACTTGAGAATGTGGCATTTCAGACCGTTTCAGGAAGTGTCACGGTTTTGGATGACGGTCCTTATTTTTCGGTTGGATCTGTTGACCCTGTGACCAAGGCTCTGAGTTCTGCTGATAACTCGGCGTTCCTCTCCACCCGATCCGAGACCGAATCGGATACCTTCGATCTCCGTTTCATGCTGGTTTCTGAAAAGGATCATATCGCCATTGGAGATGTTCTGGAGATCACTTTCCTTATTTCCGAAGGGAATACCTTCAACATTCGCCGTGTCGTTGCTGCGAATGACAGCACGGAATCGGGTATCCTGAAACTCTACTCTCAGGTTATGGCGGCAGGAATCCGTTACACTGCGGCTGAAAACTGTGTCCTTTACGGTGTCGTAGTCACCGAAATTCCCTATGACGGTTTTGAAGAGGTCAAAATTGCCGTCAAGCGCGGGGATGAGGTATTGGCATTCGGTCGTATGACCTATGAGACGATCGAAAAATATATGCTGGGAATAACCGACTAATCATATCATCATGCAAAACGGACCCCGTTTTTTACCGGGGTCCGTTTTGCCGTTTCTTATCATGCGGAAAACGCATAAAAATGCCGGAGACAGCCATACTGATAGGAAAACGAACAGAAAGTCAGGATAAGCATATGAAATCGGTATGGACAAATAATCTCCAGCTGCCCCATTTTTCTCCCCTTGAGAAATCCGTCAAAGTGGACGTGTTGATTATCGGAGGGGGGATGGCAGGGCTTTTATGCGCATATCGGCTCGCTCAGACCGGCGTAAACTATCTTCTGGTGGAAGCCGACGAAATCTGCTCCGGAATTACACAAAATACCACCGCTAAGATCACCTCACAGCATGGTTTTGTCTATCAGAAGCTGTTGAAACGGTTCGGAGCGGACGGCGCAAGGCTATATTATGATGCGAATCAGAAGGCAATTGCCGACTATCAAACCCTCTGTCAGTCCATCGACTGCGATTTTGAGGCGGTGGATTCCTATGTCTATACACTTGACGATAAAATGAAGGCAGAACGGGAGCTTTCGGCTTGTCGGAAAGCCGGAATTCCTGCCGATTTTGCGGAAAATCTTGCTCTGCCCATAAAGACTCAGGGGGCGGTCCGATTTTCCGGTCAGGCTCAGTTTCATCCCCTGAAATTCGCCGCTGCAATCGCAAAGGATCTGCATATCTGCGAACATACGACCGTTCTGGAACTGATGCCCGGTGCCGCAAGAACCGAATTCGGAACAATATCGGCGGACAAAATCATCGTAACAACCCACTTTCCCTTTATCAATAAGCACGGCAGCTACTTTCTCAAACTGTATCAGTCCAGATCCTATGTGATTGCCCTGGAGAATGCTCAGAATGTCCGGGGCATCTATGTAGATGAGGCAACCGGCGGTCTGTCCTTCCGCAATGCGGGGGACCTGCTTCTATTGGGTGGAAACGGACATCGGACCGGAAAAAAGAGCAGTGGATGGGATCCTTTGATCGAATTTGCCGCCGGAAACTATCCGAACTGCAAGATTGTCTCCCGGTTTGCCACTCAGGACACCATGAGCCTTGACGGAGTCCCCTATATCGGTCGTTATTCTGCCCGTACAGAGGGACTGTATGTTGCTACCGGATTCAACAAATGGGGAATGACTTCCTCTATGGTGGCGGCAAATCTGCTGTCTGATCTTGTGCAGGGAAAAGAAAATCCGTATGCCAAACTGTTTTCGCCTTCAAGGTCGATTCTGTGTCCGCAGTTGATGCTCAATGCCTGCGAGGCAGGGATCAATCTCCTGACTCCTGCGACCAGACGGTGTCCTCACATGGGCTGTGCGCTGAAATGGAATGCTCATGAGCATTCATGGGACTGTCCCTGCCATGGCTCCCGCTTTACCGGCGACGGAAAATTGATCAACAATCCTGCAACCGGCGATCTGAAGGAAAAATAACGAAAAGGAAAGTGTCCACCCGCTCGGACCTGTCATCCGTTCACAAAATATAATCGGGTTGCCGCATGAAAATGCGACAACCCGATTGTGTTGTGCCCCGATTGCATCAATGGGAGCCTTTATTGAACGGTCTTACTGACAAACAAAGGTGAAGCTTCCGGCAACTGCGTCGAAATAAGCGATGCCGTTTTCGGTGCCCTTGTAAACGATACCGTCGGTCTCGGTGGTCAGTTCTTCTACGCTCTTACCGTTGACTGTGATGGAAGAGAAGGACAAGGAATCGACAGGGAGACGAACCTCTGCACTGGTGTTTGCGGGAATGGTTGCACTGTAGGTCCAGACACTGCCGTCGTACTGGGAGTCAGCCGTGATCAGACCGTAAGCACTGTCATAAGATGCCTTGACCGTTCCGATTCTGGAGTCGGGATAGGGAGCCAGAATGATGTGCTTGAATCCGGGATCGTTGGTATCGTAATTGATACCTGCCATGGTGTGGAACATCCAGCTTGCCACTGCACCGTATGCGTAGTGGTTGAAGGAGTTCATTCCCACGTCACCGAATCCGGTGTCCAGCGTATAGGAGTTCCATCTTTCCCAGATGGTGGTTGCACCCTGAAGGACGGAGTAAAGCCAGGAGGGATTGTTTTCCTGAAGCAGCAGGGTATACGCAAGATCACTTCTGCCGATCTTGGTCAGTGTGTCCAGAATGATCTTGGTGCCAAGGAATCCGGTCTGGAGTCGGTTGCCGTTGCGGGTGATGTTGGTGGTAAGCTGTTTGGTCACGACTGCAACCGAGTTTTCATCGGGAAGCAGATCCAGATAAAGGGCATACAGACAAACCGATTGCTCGTTTCTTCTGAGTCTGCCGCTGTCGGCGACATACTGCTCGATGAAGTATTCTTTTTCGGTCTCGTACAGATCCAGATATTTCTGAACCTGATCGGTGTAGCCGGCTGCTGCTGCCATTTCTGCCATCATCTTGGCATCCCAAGCATAGTAAGCGACTGCCAGCATGGACTGAATCTCAGAGTCGTTGGACTCATATGCCAGCCAGTCACCCCAGATGTTCTGAGGACCCTTCTTATTGGTCTTGCCCAGATAGTCATCCACATATTTCTGCATGGACGCCCAGTTGTCGGTGATAACCGAAATGTCATCGTACATCACATACAGGGTGTAGGGAACAATGACTCCGGCATCTGCCCAACCGGTGCCGCCCCAACCGCCGCCGTTGTACTGACCTGTAGGAGCCACGCCGGGGAAGGAACCGTCGGGAGCCTGTGCATCCCGCATATCCTGCATGAACTTTTCAAGGAAGCTCTTGGAGAATCCGAGATAACAGCCTGCCTCTGCGAAGACCTGTGTATCTGCCGTCCAGCCCAGTCTCTCGTCTCTCTGAGGACAGTCGGTGGGAACGCTCAGATAGTTGGAATACTGACCCCAACGGATGTTGCTGATCAGCTGATTGATGTTTTCGTCGGAGGTTTCGAGATATCCGATTTCCTTTTCAACCGAGGAAACAACCTGACCGGTTATAGCCGAGAAGGTCACGGGTTTTGTGGTTGTGATTTCAATGTACCGGAAACCGTAATAGGTAAAGGAAGGATGATAGCTTTCCTGACCGTTTCCGCTTAAGGTGTATCGGGTGGTTGCAGCAGCCGAACGGTAGTTGGCATTGTAGATACTGCCTCCGGGACCGTCGTTGCCACGGCTGATTTCGCCGTTCTGGTCATTGAGAATTTCGCCGTGCTCGATGGTGATGACGGTTCCGCTTTCACCTTCAACGGTGAAGGCTTCCCAACCGGAGCAGTTCTGTCCGAAGTCGATGAGCGCAACCTCACCGGGATTCAGCGTAAAGGAGGGCGTATCGTAGGTGCTGATGACGTTGATTTTTCCGTAACTGGTTGAAGTTGCACCGGTGGCACCCTTGTAGATGGTGATCGACTGCGCCTCACGTTCCAGCTCCTCGTGAACGGTGATGTAAGAACCTATCCAGGAGGTGATTTCGCCTTTGAATTCCCGGTTGATCTTGACATTTGCCCAAGAGGAATCATCGAATCCGGGGTACATCCAGGACTGATCAATTCGGGCATCATAGGTTTCACCGTTGTAGATGTTGCCCATGATAACAGCACTGGCTCTGGCTGCCTTCCAAGAGGTGTCGGTGGTGATGATTTCCTCACTGCCGTCATCATAGCGAAGAATCAGCTTTGCCATGTAGGCATCCTCATTGCCGTAATTTGCGGCGATCAGACCGGACCACCATCCACTGGTGACAACAGCAGAGAGAACGTTCTCACTGCCTGCCTGAATCATCCAGGTGACGTCGTAGGTACTGTAATACTTGCGGTCTGCCATTTCAGCGGAGCCGGGCTTCAGCTCGTGATATTCCACGGTGCCGTCAGGATACAGTCTGCCCACACGCTGACCGTTGATGTAGGATTCATAGACGCCGAGAGCGGTGGTATAGAGTTTGGCGGAAACCAGATTCTTGGCGGGAGTGAAGCTCTTTCTGTAGGCGGGAAGACCGGCACTGCCGTCCCTCTGGATGCAGATCATTTCGGAAGAGCTGTTGGGAACCACGCTGATCATGCCGTCCTGCAGGGTGAGGGTTCCACCGCTTACGTCAAATCCGGTGTCTTCGCCCGAGAAATCATTCTCGTACAGAACATTTCCGTCGCTGTCCTTGATGACGATGTTGTCATATCTGCCGTTTTCCTGCTCGCCTCCGAAATGACGGAAACCGATCTTTTCAAGCGTCAGCGTGGTCGTGGCGGTGTAGGTATACACGAGAACCATGTCATCTGCCGAGCTACCGATGTAGGTTTTGACGATTTTGTTGTCGACCTCAATGCGCTCGTGCAATTGCTTGCCGATGACTTCAGAGGCAGTCATACCGATCTTGTCGGTGATGTCAATGTCTGCAAGCGCAGTCCAGTTTCCGCCGGACTTGATATGAGGACGGAGCAGCACCCGACCGTCTTTAACCTGGTTGGTGTTGAACTGCCACATGTACATGTTGTTTGCATCCGTTACATGGAAGCAGAATCCCATGTTCGAGCTGTCCAGAATGAAGTCAAAATCAATGGTGTAGACCGTTGCATCAGAGAAGCCGCTCTCAGCGTAGCTGATCCATTTGGCATCGGAAAATCCGCTGGTGCCGAACAAACCGGTTTCAAAGGTTGCACTCTGGGTGACGGTTTTGTCGTCCTTGTCCCAGACGGTCAGATCCCAGGTGTACTCAGTGGAAGCGGTCAGGGGCTGCCCGGCATAGGGAATGTCCACCGAATCTCCCGATTCGGTTTTTCCACTGTCCCAGACGGTAGTTCCATCCTCTTTTTTCACGACGATCTGGTAGGCGGTTTGCTTCTGACCGATCACAGTAGAGGACATTTTCCAACTGAATTCAGGGTTTGTGGTGTCTGTTCCGACAGGATTTACCATGTCGTCGGTGCGCAGGTCATACACAAGGGTGTCCACCAAGGAATCTTCGGGAATCTCACCCGTGGTTACGTCAGGTTCGACTTTTTTTTGACATCCGGTAATGGAAAGACTTGTCATGAGCATTGTCACCGCAAGAAAAAAACAAATTGGTTTTTTCATTGCTTTTTCTCCTTCTTTATATTTTGTAATTACAGCATATCATTCCCGGCTCTGTTTGTCTATCGTTTTTTCTCATAGGAATGTCGTTTTTTAACACTGTCTTTTGAATATCCTATTGACAATTGCCTGTAAAAATGCTAAAATGTAAAAGGATAAATGATTTAGCGTCAGGGGAGGGGGAAGAAAGATTTGTCACAAGTTATCATATATACGAATGATTTATCGACTCAGACTTATTCACTTTGCGCACTGGATCATACCCATGAGAACTGCGAAATCATGCTTGTAACCCGCGGAGGGGCGGTGAATACGGTTGACGGCATCAGCGAACCGGTATCAAGCGGCGATGTGATTTTTATCAGCACCCGGTCGGTACATTCGATTACCGACATTACAAAGGATCATGAGCATCGGGACATTTATATTTCTGACGAACGGCTGAAAGGGCTTTGCAACGCAACCAATGGGATATTCGATCCCGATTTCTACGAGTATCTGACATCTCCCGGGCAGACGGTGAGGATCAAGCTCAGCAGCAGCGAATTTGCTTCCATTATCGGCAGACTGTCCGATCTTGAGATGAAGCAGGGACTTTCAGGGGATTCTGAAAGTCGGGAAATCTGCAAGAGATGTCTTCTTTCCGTCATCGTCCAGATATTGGGGATTCATTACGAAGATCTTCATTCGGAAAAAAATCCGCCGCCCGGATGGCTGACCGAGTTTCTCAAAAAGGTCCAAAGTCCGGAATGCTTTTCCAGATCGGTGGAGGAGATTATCGCCATGTCCGGCTATTCCCACACCCGTTTTTCCGCTATTTTCAAGGAGAATTACCATAAACCCTTCAAAACCTATATCAACGATCTGCGCCTCGGATATGCCGAGTCCATGCTGATTCTGACCGATGCGTCGATTCTTGACATTTCGCTGACGGTGGGCTACAGTAGTCTGAGCCACTTCATCCAGAGTTTCAAAAACAAAACGGGCATGACCCCCCACCGCTATCGGAGCAATCACCAGCCAAAGCAAAACTGAGTCAAACCGGTCCGCCTCACCGACAGGCGACCCCCATAGTGCCGAAAGGAGCATGAATATGTCAAAGTTACCCTATCCTACCCCTCACATTGAAGCCACCCCTGAGGATTTTGCCAAGGTGGTGCTGATGCCCGGAGATCCTCTGCGGGCAAAATGGATTGCCGAAAATTTTCTGGACGATGCAAGACAGGTGAATTTCCGTCGCTGTGCCTATGCTTATACCGGAACTTATCACGGTGTTCCGGTCACGGTCATGGCAAGCGGAATGGGAATGCCGTCCATGGGCATTTACAGCTATGAACTCTTTCATATTTTCGGCGTGGAGGCAATTATCCGCATCGGAACCGCAGGCGGAATTTCCGACTCCGTAGCGGTTCGGGATCTGGTAATCGGTCAGGGAGCCTGCACCGATTCGGCATACGCAAGCCAGTTCGGACTTCCGGGAAGCTTTGCGCCTATTGGGGACTACGGGCTTCTGTCTGTCGCCGTTGAATGCGCCGGAAATCGGGGGGTTACCACCCATGTCGGCAATCTGGTGACTTCAGATACCTTCTATTCGGACAATTCGGATGCCATCGCCAAATGGAAGAAGATGGGGGTCCTTGCCACGGAGATGGAGACCGCCGCCCTGTATATGAATGCTGCGAGAGCGGGGAAAAAGGCTCTGTCCGTCTGCACCGTGTCCGATCATTTTTACTCTCCCGTCAGCCTGACTGCCGCCGAACGGGAAACGACGCTGACTCAGATGATCGAGGTGGCACTGGACACGGCAGAGCAGGCAATCCGAAGGAAACTTGTGTAATTGCTCAATGAAATACCTCCAATTTTTCTCCCCGACAGGTTCGGGGAGAAAATTTTACTGCCTTTTTTTCGTCAGAAAATTCGAAAACCTTGAAGAAAAGTCTTGATTTTCCCTTTGGAATTTGATATAATGAACGCCATGCGAGCTTTGATGGCATATATTTTTTGCTTGCGGAACTGAGGTGACAGATGTGCTTTTCGGGAAGCATATAAACCGCTACTATATAAAATACGCTCCTGCCCTGATCTTCGGACTGCTTGCCCTGATCATGGTTGATTACTTTCAACTGCTGGTTCCCGAACTTTATAAAACGGTGATTAACGGCATCAATGAGGGTGAGGTTGCTTTGAACGGGGTTATCTATCCCTTTGATATGGCGTTTCTTCTGGACAAGGTTTGTCTGCCCATGATTGCCGTTGTGGTTGTGATGGTCGTCGGGCGTTTTACCTGGCGAATCTGCTTCTTCGGTTCGGCACTGAGGGTGGAGACCGATCTGAGAATGCGGATGTTCGATCATTGCAAGGATTTGTCGGTGCAGTATTATCAGGTCAATAAGGTCGGAAACCTCATGTCCCTGTTCACCAACGACCTGGAGACGGTACAGGACTGCTTCGGATCGGGAGTCATGATGTTCTTCGACGCACTGCTTCTCGGAACGCTGGCACTGATCAAGATGGCGAGAATGCACCTGCTTCTGACGGTACTCTCCCTGCTTCCTATGCTCATTCTTTTTGCCATAGGAACGGTTGTCGGTAAAACCATGAGAAAGCGATGGGAGGTCCGACAGGAGGCGTTCTCCGGTCTGTCTGACTTTTCTCAGGAGAGCTTTTCCGGCATCGCTGTCATCAAGGCGTTCGTCAAGGAGACCGCCGAACTGATGGCATTCAGAAAGCTCAATCGGGACAACGAAAAGGCAAATGTGAACTATACCAAGATTTCCACCCTGCTGAATATTCTGGTGACTCTTTTTGTGGAGACGGTGGTCTGCGTGATTTTGGGTTACGGCGGCTATCTGGTTTATGAAGGCATTTTCAACGCCGGTGAAATCGTGGAGTTTATCGGCTATTTTACCGCCATCGTCTGGCCCATTACGGCTGTTTCTCAGCTGATCGAGATGAAATCCCGGGGAAAAGCCTCCCTGAACCGAATCAGCGAGCTTCTGGATGCAAAGTCGGACGTGGTGGATCGCCCGTATGTCCGCCGCGATGTGGAATCGGTGAAGGGAGATATTGAGTTCCGGGATCTGACCTTCCGCTATCCGGGCGGAGAATTCGATGTGCTGGAGCATATTTCCTTCAAGATCAAGGCAGGGGAGAGCGTGGGCATCATCGGGAAAACCGGTGCCGGTAAGACCACTTTGGTGGATCTGCTCCTGCGTACCTACAATATCCCCGATGGGACGATTTTTCTTGACGGAATGGATATCTGCACCCTGCCTATCCGGACCGTCCGCAATTTTGCGGCATATGTGCCGCAGGACAACTTTCTGTTCAGCGATACCATCGCCGGAAACATCGCCCTTTCCGGCGACCGTGGGGACAGGAAAAAGATTTCGGAGTCGGCAGAGCTGGCGGCAGTGGGGGAAAATATCAACGAGTTCAAGAACGGCTACGATACCGTTCTCGGCGAGCGGGGGATGACGGTGTCCGGCGGTCAGAAGCAGAGGATTTCCATCGCCCGTGCCCTGATGAAGGATGCGCCCATTCTGATTCTGGATGACAGCGTTTCGGCGGTGGATGTGAAAACCGAAAAGGTGATTCTGGAAAATCTGCGAAAGACCCGTGCGGGTAAGACCACCATTCTGATTGCCCATCGGATTACCACCGTTCAGTCCATGGACAAGATCCTCCTTCTGGATGACGGAAAGCTGATTGATGTGGGAAGCCATGAGGAACTGTTGGAGCGATGTGCCGCCTATCAGAATATGGTAGAGCTGCAAAAGCTCACCGATGCGGAAAAGGAGGAGAGGTAGGATGTACGAGTTCTTTCCTTTGCTGGTCGTCGGCGGGCTTATCGGTTTGTTCACGCTGATCTTCCTGATTGGTTACCTGACCATCCGAAGGCAGAAGGAAGCGGTGGGATTTGACCGTAATATGAAGGATTCGGAGATCGTCAGACGGCTTCTCCGATATGCGAAGCCTTATCTCGGCAGTTTTCTTCTGGTTCTGTTGGTGATGCTGTTTTCCATTGCCTACGACATTCTCTCTCCCCTGATTGTCGGGCAGATCGAGGAGATGATCAAGAACGATTTCGAAATGTCGGCATTGCTTGCTGCCGTCCTTGTGTATGCGGGAATTTTGGTGGTGTCGCTGATCTGCACCTATGTGCAGTCCATCGTCCTGCAAATCACGGGACAAAGGATCATCTCCAAAATCAGAGAGGATCTTTTCATTCACATCGAGGGACTTTCCCATTCCCAGCTCAGCGAAATCCCGGTGGGAAAACTGGTAACCCGTGTCACCAACGATACCAATGCCGTCTCCATGATGTTTACCAACATTCTGGTAAATCTGATAAAGAATGGCTTCGTCATTGTGGGCGTTCTTGCGGCGATGCTCTGCCTGAACTATGCGTTGACCCTGATGGTACTCTGTTTTGTTCCCTTTATCGCCTTTTTCACCGTGGTTTTCCGCAAATTTTCCCGAAAAGCCTACCGGAAGGTCAAGGACGGAACCACCGACATCAATACCTATCTGTCCGAGCATCTGTCGGGCATGAAGATCATCCAGATTTTCAACCGGGAAGGGCAGAAAAAGCAGGAGTTTGATGAGAAAAATGAGCGTTTGTACCGAGCAAAGCGGGATGAAATCTTCGTCTTCGGCATTTTCCGTCCCCTGATCTATATGCTGTATATCTCCTCCGTTCTCTGCCTGCTCTATCTGGGCGGCAAGGGCTGTATTGAGGATTTGCACCTGCTGGGTCAGACCATCGCAAGCGGAACGGTCGTGTCCTTCTATCTGTATATTTCCAAATTCTTCAACCCCATCCAGAGCCTTGCCGAGCAGTTCAACTGGCTCCAGTCGGCTTTTGCATCGGCGGAGAAGATTTTCACCATTCTGGATATGGAGCCTCAGGTGGTGGACAGTGAGGATGCCCTGACGTTGGATCGGATCGAGGGCAATATCGAGTTCCGGCACGTCTGGTTCTCCTATGTGCAGGACGAATGGGTTCTGCGGGACGTTTCCTTCAAGGTAAATGCCGGACAGACGGTCGCCTTTGTGGGCTCCACGGGATCGGGCAAGACCACCATCCTTTCCCTGATCTGCCGGGACTACGACATCCAGAAGGGTGAGATTCTGATCGACGGGATCGACATCCGCAAGATCAAAATTGCCTCTCTGCGCTCCCATTTCGGGCAGATGCTCCAGGATGTCTTCCTGTTTTCGGGAACCATCCGGTCCAATATTCTCCTTCGTAAGGAGGGGGTGACGGACGAAGAGGTGATGGAAGCCTGCCGGTATGTCAATGCCGATCACTTTATCCGTAAACTGAAAAACGGGCTGGATGAGGAGGTCAGGGAGCGGGGGAATAACTTCTCAGCAGGTCAGAGACAGCTTCTGTCCTTTGCCCGTACCATCGTCCACAGACCTGAGGTCATGATTCTGGACGAGGCAACCGCCAATATCGACACTGAGACCGAGCTCTTAATTCAGGACTCCCTTGAGAAGATGATGAATATCGGAACCATGCTGGTGGTTGCCCATAGACTGTCCACCATCCGGAGTGCCGATAAGATCATTGTCCTGTCTCACGGCAGAATCGTGGAACAGGGAAATCATGCCGAACTTCTGGCGCAAAGGGGCAGGTACTATGAACTGTACAAGCTTCAGAGCGAGAAGCAGAAGGCACTGGAACGGTCGAAATAGTGCGTAATCATAAAAGCATAAAAACAGCTGCAGCCAATGAATCCATTTGCTGCAGCTGTTTGGGTTATTGATCTGTGTATCAGGTGTTATCGAAAGTTACGGTGTTTGCCCAGTTGATCAAGTCGGGTCTGAATTCCTCATAGATGCTTTCAAAGGTTGCAAACTGAATGGTCCAGAACGCATCGGAAGACTTGTAGAAAACGGTCAGGTATCTGATGTCTTCATTTGTTTCCTCATCATGGTAGCTGTACTCAAAATAGGTCAGTCCGTCTGATGTCCGGATTTCCTCCGGGGATATGTCGTCATTTTGCTGGCGGATAAGTTCAGCGTACTGTTCAAGCGTCAGACTTTCCAATCCGACTGATACGGAAAAAAGGTCTTTAATGGCAAAAATACTGACCTGAATGGAATCGTAGCACGCAGTGCAGCCCTCCTCGGTCGATTCCGTGAATGCTTTCGTCAGTGTAATGTTCATTCCTTCCTTGGAAAACTGCTGCGGATCAGCCGTTCTGACGTCGACTTGCTTCAGACAACCTGCCAGCAGGCAGCAAAGCATGAGAAAGGAGAGGGTGCAGGTGATGAGCTTTTTCATTTGATTTTCCTCCGAAATGGTTTATCTGTAAGCAGTATAACATATATTTTGCCTTTTGTCAAGCCAATTTTCGTATTTGTTTCTGTATTTTGGGAAACATGGCGAATGACAGGATGCACGTCCAACCCAAATAATAAGATGGAAAAATGGTCCGACCGAAAAAGATGAGACTTTTTCGGTCGGATCATTGCAATTATTCGCTTTTGGGGGAGTGGGTACGATGGGAAAGATCGTTTTCCATTTGATGAAGGATCCATGCCATCAGAAGGTTCACGATCTTTTCCTGCTGGACTTCACTGAGTTCACAGCCCATGGGAACATGATACCACTTGTTCAGACAGCCTCTGCAGCAGCAGGCAGTGGCATGCTGGGCAATAAAGACGGGATGTCCCCGCATGGGTGTCTGTCTGCCGTCATTGGGAATTTCGGCGGGAGCCAGCCGGCTTTTCACAAAATCCGACGCATGGGATCGGATCACGTCGATTCCTTTGTCGCAAACATAGGCTTTGTCCTGCTGTGACAGCTTGAATTTTGCCCGGAATGCTGATTTTTGCAGTCGTTCCAGTGCCTGATCCACCGTTTCCATACCTGTTCCTCACACTGCGGAAGTCCAAAAGTGCGGTTTGAATCTCAGAAGACGCCCGAAGGAAAGCATCAGCCTTCGATCATGTCAAGAAAATACCGATGCACCGACAGATCCTTTGTCAGTTCGGGATGAAAGGCGGTGACAAGCTGATTTTTCTCTCTTGCGGCGACGATTTTGCCGTCTACCGTGGCAAGTGCCTTTGCGTCACCCGACACCGAACCGATGTAGGGCGCACGGATGAAGGTCATGGGAATTTCACCGATCCCCTCAAAGGGAGCGGTGGTATCAAAACTGCCGAGCTGTCTGCCATAGGCATTGCGAAGGGCAATGATGTCCATGGTCGCCAGATGGGTGCGGTCATCGTTTTCAATCTTCTTTGCCAGAAGGAGCAGTCCTGCACAGGTTCCGAAGACGGGAAGTCCGCCTTCAATCTTCGCCTTGATGGGGTCAAACAGACCAAGCTCCCGGAGGAGCTTGCCCTGAACGGTGCTTTCCCCGCCGGGGATGATCAGACCGTCAAAGGGTCTGTCCAGATCGGGAAGCTGACGGATTTCGAAGGAGTCGGCTCCCAGCTTTTCGAGCATCTGTTCGTGCTCGATGAATGCTCCCTGCAGGGCAAGGACGGCGATGCAAGGTTTTTGGGTCCGGATTTGCACTTATTTTCCTCTTTCCGCCATGAGAAGCTCAATTTCCTGTTCGTTGATGCCGACCATTGCTTCGCCCAGGTCTTCGGACAGTTCAGCCAGAATCTTGGGGTCATTGTAGTTGGTGACAGCCTTGACGATAGCGGCAGCACGCTTAGCGGGATTGCCCGACTTGAAGATACCCGATCCGACGAAGACACCTTCGGCACCCAGCTGCATCATCAGAGCCGCATCTGCGGGAGTTGCAACGCCGCCTGCGGCGAAGTTGACGACGGGGAGCTTCTTGTGATCGTGAACGTAGAGA
This sequence comes from Eubacteriales bacterium, assembly GCA_051868045.1. Taxonomy (GTDB): domain Bacteria; phylum Bacillota; class Clostridia; order Oscillospirales; family CAG-272; genus CAKSQF01. Next base: position 4,158 of record JBJDZN010000065.1, on the reverse strand, counting down.
ACCAGATCGTAGGGAACCTGGAGCTGTTTGGCGGCATCGTAAAGCTCATCCTCGGACATGGAGCCGATGCGGCGGATTTCCGACTGCATCATGCGCATATGACGGACAGCCTGAACCACGTCGCCGGTGCCGGGTTCACCCTTGGTACGGATCATGGATGCGCCCTCGTTGATACGGCGAAGAGCCTCGCCCAGATCCTTTGCACCGCAGACGAAAGGAACGTCGAAGGCGGTCTTGTCAATGTGATACTTGTCATCGGCGGGGGAGAGAACCTCGCTCTCGTCGATGTAGTCGATTTCGATTGCCTGAAGAATCTGCGCCTCGGCAAAGTGACCGATACGGCATTTTGCCATAACGGGGATGGATACGGCATTCTGAATGCCCTTGATCATCTTGGGGTCGCTCATACGGGAGACGCCGCCTGCGGCACGAATGTCGGCGGGAATGCGCTCCAGAGCCATGACGGCACAGGCACCTGCCGCCTCGGCGATTTTTGCCTGCTCGGGGGTAGTAACGTCCATAATGACACCGCCCTTGAGCATCTGAGCCAGATTTTTGTTCAGTTCAAATCTTTCGTTTTTCATTTTAACAGATCCTTTCAACCGGTTGATTTTCCGTATTTAAGTTCATTCGACCTTTTAAAAGGCATTATAGCACAAAAATCCGATTCTGTCAAGTGAATTTTCACAAATCCCACCTATTCGGTAGGATTTGTGAAATGTGTTAAAGTCGGGAAAAACAGAATCCCTTTTTATTGTGATTTTGTCCGATTTACACTTATGTCTGCCGCAAGAGGCAAAAGTCGAAGGTTTATCAAGTCCAATATCGTTTTTTTCGATAATCTTTTATCGTTCTGATTGACAAACGTAGAAAATTGCGTTATAATAACCCAAAATACCCGTTCGAGGTGCAGGATGCTCCGGTAAATCCGGAAATCCCGGAAAGAAGGAAAAGAAAATGGAGGAAAATCCAAAGCGAATTGATCTTTTGGAACTGTCTCCTTATGTGCGGTACGTTCACTGCTGTGTGGATGCCAGAAGCACGACCCATCAGGTGCCGTGGCGTATGATCTACGATTACGAGCTGCTTTTTGTGATCAAAGGCAGGATGGAGGTGGTTACCGATGGCAAGACGGTTGTCCTGTCGGAAAATGAGATTCACACGGTGCCGCCCTTGCTGTATCATACCGTGCGGATTCCGGAAGGGGAGAGCTGTACCTATTATTCGGTGCATTTTGATTTCGTCCATCTGGGGAGGGAAAACGATTTTTCGCCGGAAGAGGTCTATATTTCCAAGTGCAACCGGAATCTGGAAAGCGTACCCATGAATGAGCATCTGAAACGCCGCCCGATGGTGGAACCGGGGGAAGGAATTCTGCCTGAGAAACTGACCGTTGACGATCCGGCAGGGTATACCGATCTGCTGAAATCCATGATCCGAATTCAGAGGGAGAAGCCCTTTGCATGGGAAATTGACCTGAAATGTGCGATGCTTTCGCTTCTCAAGCGGATACTCTTGGACCGGAGACGTCAGGGAACCAAGCCGCCCGAGAGGACGATGGAGCATTTCATGGCAATTACCGCCTATCTTTTTGATCATTTCAATGAGCCGATAGATTTTGAGAAGCTGTCCCGGATGTTCGGTTATTCATACAGCAGTTTCCGCAAGAAATTCAAGGAAAAAACGGGAAAGTCCCCTCATGAATACCTGACCGATCTGCGATTGGAGCAGGCAGTAACGCTGTTGAGCAGTTGCCTGTACACGGTTTCCGAGGTGGCGTGGATGGTGGGCTATGAGGACGTCTCCTATTTCAGCCGCCTTTTCCGCAAGCGTAAGGGACGTTCGCCGAGTGCTTTTATCCAAAGCTGATCCGGAAAAAGAAGAAAAACTGCCGTGATTTTTCGTCACGGCAGTTTTTCATGTTTGCTCAAATGGGTCAAAACCGCTTAATTTTTGTGTTTCTTGCCCTTTTTACGGGGGATTACCCATGCACAGGCGATGCCGATAAGGACTACGGTGATGCCCAATATTCCCAAAAGAGCAGCCGGGAAGGGCTTTTTCTGGGATTCGGCAGCCGGGAGAGGTTTTTCAGGCTCTTCTATCGGCTCAGCCGAAGGCTCTTCTTCGATCTCCTGCAGGTTCCCGATCCGCACCAGTCCCTCATATGCCAGCCGAAGGGCGGATTCTGCCGATGCCGCCTCTTCCTCGGTCAGAGTATCCGGGTGGGAGAGCAGACCGGCGGTCTCAACGATGGTGAGAGACAGCTTCCGGAAGGAATCTGCGGTGTATTCCTTGTTCTGATTGCCGATTTGCCGTGCGGTGTTGTAAAGGGCGAGCAGAGAGGAGATGTCGGGGGATTTCGGAGCGGCAGGGGTTTCGCCTTCGGCAAAAAGCTGTATTTCGGCGATGGTTTTCACTGCAGAATTGCTGTCCGCATTCAGCCACAACAGTTTGACATAGCGGAAACTGCCGGACAGGGGTTCCGAAACGGTACATCTGTCCTGATAGGTATAGGTTTGCGCCTGTCTCAGGGTGGCATCTGCCAGAATAACCCAGTTGACTCCGTCGGCAGAGGCTTCAATGCGGTACTGCGGCAGGACGGCGTTTTTGCCGAGGATGATATGGATGCCGTAAAGTTCCTTTTCCTCCCTCAGATCCATGAGAAGGGTCTGACTGCCGATGGGTGCGTAGGGAACCCATACGGTGGAAAGGTCGGCGTCAAACAGGGCGTCTGCCGTATTTCTGCCCCTACCTGAGGCGGTATAGATATAACTGCCTGTGCAGGTAACACCCGGGGACTGAATGACACCGTTGTATTCGGGAAGGACATCGTCGCCCGCCGATAGATGAAAGTCGGCTTCCACAATGGTTGCCCAGTTGCCCGTCACTTCGGTAAAGGTTATCCGCAGATAACGGTAATTGCACACCTCGTCGGTCTCACCTGAAATCTGCACTGAATTGCCGGCAGATGCAGGGGTCTCCTTCACACCCTCGTAGACCGTGACCCAGTTTTGTTGATCCATGGAACCTTCGATGAGATAACTGACCCCGGTGGTTCCACCGTACATCAGGAAGGAAAACCGGTTGAAGGGGTGCGCCGATGCCAGATCAAAGCTGATCCACTGGGGCAGCGTTCCATCGGATGCGCACCACCAGCTGCTGCCGCTGCCGTCAATCGCTTTGCCGGGCGCACTGTCGGGGGAACTGAAGCTGCTTGCCGTGGCGACGGCACCGCTCAGGATGTTTTCATTGTTTGTAGCATCGGAATCTTTTTCGGATGGCGTATCGTAGACGGCAATTTCACAAAGGGTTGCCCAGTTGGTTCTGATTTCGCTGAAGGTGACCTTCAGATAGCGGTATTCTCCGTCCTGTGTGATGCGGAACAAATCCTTGCCCTGATAGGGTGTCGGGGCGACCTTGTCTGCCGTGTACAGGATGGTATAGGTCTTTCCGTCAAGGGAGCCTTCCACCGTAAAGGAGGCGTATTCGGTGTCGTATTCATTGCCGGGATAGAGAATCAGGTCGATCTCTGCAAATTTTCTTGCTTCCTTCATGTCCAGAAGGAACCATTGAGGCATTTTTCCGTCAGATGCGCACCAATAGGTGGACAGATCGCCGTCAATGGCAGATGCGGCAGACCAACGATCACCGTTGTCGGTGCTGACGGTTGCAGTGCTTTCGGCGGCAAAATTGGTTCTGGTGTCAATCAGAGAGTCGGTGTAGGCGGTTTCACTGGCGTATTCCCCCAAATCTGTGCGGCTGGTGACCAAAAGTGTCCAGTCGCCGGCAGTGGGCTTTTCGGGGATGACGTAGACTCCGTCGGTGACGGTAATATCATCGGCAATTTCCACGAATTTCCCGGTCAAGGGATTGTACCACTTGGCAGAGTAGGTCTCCCCCTCATTCAGTCCCCGAAGCTCACCGGTCAGGCAGGTGGAATTGTAGAAGTACGCAACGTAGGTTCTGCCGTCCTCGGAGGAGGCAACCACCTTGGTTTCCTCGGTCAGATTGGAATAGGATTCGTCGTTAAAGCGGGGAATCAGACTGCTGAAATCCACATATTTGAAAAAGTTTGCCAGATAGGTCATCTCATAGGAGCCGGGCTTGTCCAGTCCCATGTACCATGGCTCGTAGCTGAAACTGCCCAGCCATCCGGTG
>JBJDZN010000064.1:0-4530 GCA_051868045.1 Eubacteriales bacterium | reverse complement strand
CATGACGGCAGGAAGAACGAACGCCATGGTCTGATCTTCCTTGTCCCCGGATGTGTTGTCGGTACGTCTGCGCATGAAAAGGTATTGAAAGATCTCCCGCTCTTCTTTGGCAAATCGGATGTAGCCCATTCCGTATGCCTTGTAGGACGGATAGGCACCGCTTTCAGCCTCCGACTTCAAATATCCTTCGTAGATCCTGCGAATTTCCTTCCCGACGGCACTCTTCAGTTCGTCCATTCCCGAAAAGGCAAGATAAATAGGCTGCGTCGAACATCCAAGTTCGGTTGCAAGTCGGCGGGCGTTGATGGCGTCCATGCCGTCCTTTCGCAGGATGTCCACCGCCGTTGACAGTATACTTTCTTTGGAAACTTGTTTTTTTGCCGGCATTTTATTCACTCTCCAAAAACAACAAATGTTATCAATAACAATTGTTATTTTAACATTTGTTTTTCTCCCTGTCAAGAGGACAGGGAGAATGTTCAATTTTTATTTACAAAAACCGATCTCTATCACCGGAGCGATAGAGATCGGAAAGGCGGATCAGTCGATTTCAGAGGGGAAGTAGTCGTCGGGATAATAGAGACCCTTGGGTGTAGCGGTCAACTGAGTGCTTGCAGGCCAGGTTTTAAGGGGAACCCAGTACTCATCGGAGTCATTAGGAGCATCGGTAGAGGAAGCTGTACAAGCACCACCGATAATCAAATCGGTTGCGGTCTTCCAGGCAACACCGATGTCAACCGTGTTCTGATAAATTGCAGAGTCGGGAATGAGAATGAAGCTGACGAATGCTTCGGTGACCGTGTGATAGTTAGTGGGACCGTCGGTCAGTTCTTCGGATACCATTACCGCCTGATCGACCGTATCGCTGACCAGACAAGGGTTGCCGATACCGTCAGCATAGACATAATACTGAACGGATCCGCTGGCTTCGGGGACGAAAAATTCGAAGTTGGAGTTCAGCCACCAATCAGATACCCCATAGCTGTAAACATCGTGATAGGCATCGCAAGCCAGATAAACACCGTCAGTTGTGGTGCAGGCGTAGAAGGAAACGCTCTTGTGCGAGGTAGAGCCTTCGCCCTGAATAGTGATGGGATGAATGCCTTCCCAGTCGTCGAGCTTGCCGTCAAGGGTAAAGCGGGAAGGGTCAGCCAGTTCATCCAAAGGCTGATCTTCCGGTACTTCTTCGGTGGGAGGAGTGTTTTCGGGCTCGGAAGCGGGAGCAGATGCTGTACTGGTGGTCGTTGCTGCGGATGTAGTCGTTCCGGCAGTTGTAGTGGCAGTCGTAGTGTCGGTGTCGGTGTCGCCACTGGTGCAGGCTGCAAAAGAGCCCAAAACCATGATAGCCGCAAGAATCAATGTGAGTTTTTTCATTATCGGATACCTCTTTCAAGATTAATGTACTTAAATTATAGCTTTATTTTTTCTGTTTGTCAACTTGTTTTTTTAAAAAAACAACAGTATAAGCAAAGTTCTACATTTTTTACAATTGATTTTTGAAAAAATTGTACATTTTGCCTATTTGATTTGCCATATTTACCAATTCCGGGAAGATGGATTTTGTAAAAATGCCAATTATACAATGTTATCTTCCGATTTTCAACCGAAAACGGCTTGACTTTTTTAAAAATTGGAGTATAATGACCTTCGGACTTGCCTTTATCCTTTCCTCTCGGGCAGATGAAGGGCAGTCACAGGAAACAATCAGGCACCGAAAGGCTGAAATAATGAAATTATCCACGACATTTCCGATTTTTGATGCACATACCCATATATATCCCGATAAACTGGCAGAAAAGGCGAGTATTGCTCTGGGGAATTTTTATTCCCTGTCCATTGACGGCAAGGGAACCCTATCCGATCTGATTCAGCATTGTAAAGAGGTCGGCGTACAGGGCTTTCTGATGCTTGGAGTGGCGACCACGGAGGAGCAGGTGTCCAATGTGAACCGATACCTGAAAGCCTGCATCGACTATACAAAAGAGCAGGGTTTGGAAGCGTATGCCTTCGGTGCTTTTCATCAGGATTCTGATCCCCATAAGGTGGTTAAGCAGATTCTGGAGCTTGAGCTGTCGGGGGTCAAGATTCACCCCGATATTCAGCGGGTTGCCATCGACGACCCCCGGATTTTCCGTCTATGTGAGGAAATTGAGGGCAGACTGCCCATCAATTTTCATATGGGCGACCCGAGAGAGGAATTTTCCTATTCCCGACCCGAAAAACTGGTTGAAATTCTGAAACGGTTTCCGAAACTGACCGTCATTGCCTCCCATCTTGGGGGCTATTCCTGCTGGGATTCTGTCGCCGATTTATACGCTCCCTATGAAAACGTCCTGTTCGATACCTCCAGTGCCGTCGAGTATCTGCCGCCGGATAAGGCGGTGGAACTGATCCGCACTCTTGGGGTCAATCGGACCTTTTTCGGCACGGACTATCCCATCCGCACCCAAAAGGAGGGTATTGAGGCATTTTCCCGACTGAATCTTAATGAGGATGAAAAGCGTGCGATTCTGTGGGAGAATTTCCACCGTCTGCTGGCAACGAAAACCTGAGTTACCGATGCCGGAAAAGAAGATCCATCCTTGTCAAAGACACAGAGCCTGTCACACAAGAAAACCGTGTGACAGGCTCTGTTTTTGCAGGATAAATTCCAATTTACAGAAGCAACCCAAGCAGCCCATTGGGGCAAATGCGCAGGTAATGCAACCGAAAAAGGTGGAATTTTGGGTTATGATTCCTCTTTATCGCTCTTCTCATCCACGATGGCAAGACCCAGCTCAGCAAGGGCGGCAGGATCAGCGGGAGCGGGACACTTGGACATGGGTTCGGAAGCATTCTGTACCTTCGGGAAGGCGATCACATCCCTCAGCGAGTCTGCCTGAAGCATGGTCATAACCAGACGGTCCAGACCCATGCCGGAGCCGCCGTGGGGGGGCGCACCGTACTTGTAGGCATCCACCAGGAATCCGAACTTGGCGTCGATTTCCTCGGAGGTCAGTCCCAGTGCCTTGAACATCTTTTCCTGAAGCTCCCAGTCGGTGATACGGATGGAGCCGGACAGCAACTCGGTTCCGTTCAGCACCAGGTCGTAGCACTTTGCCCGTACCTTGCCGGGGTCGGACTCCAGATAGGGCAGACATTCCTCGTGAGGCATGGTGAAGGGATGGTGCATGGCATCCCAGTGCTCGGTTTCCTCGTTCCATTCAAAGAAGGGAAACTCGGTGACCCACAGGAAGTTATACTTGCCGGCGGGGATCAGATCAAGCTGTTTTGCGATCTTGTTCCGCAGTGCGCCAAGTGTGGGCAGAACCACCGAATTCTTGTCGGCGACAAAGAGTGCCACGTCGCCCTTGGTGCATCCGATGGAGGCAAGCAGGGAGGACAGTTCCTCGGGAGTGAAGAACTTGGCAAAGGAGCAGTTCGGAGCCTCGTCTACCCATCTGACATAGGCAAGACCTTTGGCACCGATGCCACGGACGAATTCGGTCAGCTTGTCGATCTCCTTGCGACTGAGCTTTGCCGCACCGTCCTTGACCACGATGGCACGAACCGATCCTCCGCTCTGCACGGCTGAGGAGAAAACACCGAATCCGCAGTCCTTGACCGATTCCGACACATCCTGAATTTCCATGGCGAATCTTGTATCGGGCTTGTCCGATCCGTAGCGGGACATGGCGTCGTCATAGGTAATGTGGGGGATGGGCGTTTCCAGATCAATGTTCAGAAGTTCCTTGTACAGCCGAACCACAAGACCCTCGTTGATTGCCATGATGTCCTCTTGTGTGGCAAAGGACATCTCAAGGTCGATCTGGGTGAATTCGGGCTGACGGTCGGCACGCAGGTCTTCGTCCCGGAAGCATCTGGCAAACTGAACGTAGCGGTCGTAGCCGGCAACCATCAGAAGCTGCTTGTAAATCTGGGGAGACTGGGGAAGAGCGTACATATGCCCGTGATGGATTCGGGAGGGAACCAGATAGTCTCTTGCCCCCTCGGGAGTGGGCTTGATCATCATGGGCGTCTCGATTTCATAGAAGCCGTTTTCATAGAAATACGCTCTTGCAATTCGGGTGATCTCGTGACGGAGCATGAGATTTCTCTGCAAAGAGGGACGGCGCAGGTCGAGATAGCGGTATTTCAGGGCAATCTCGTCGCCGACCTTGGCGGTGTCCGAAATCTCGAAGGGAGGAGTCATTGCCTGAGAGAGAATCTTCATGGAAGTGACGAAGATTTCGATCTCACCGGTGGGGATGTTCCTGTTGACCGCCCCCTCGCCTCTGGAGCGAACCACACCCTTGACCGACAGGACATATTCGCTGCGGATGGTAAATGCCTTATCGAACAGTTCCTTGTCCGAGTCGGGATCAAAGGCGAGCTGGACAATGCCGGTGCGATCCCGCAGGTCGATGAAGATCAGCGATCCAAGGTCTCTCTGACGCTGAACCCATCCGCAGACGGTCACCGACTGTCCGATGTTCTCTTTCGTCAGCGTACCGCAGTAGTTTGTTCTTTTATATGATTCGTTGAAAAAAG
>JBJDZN010000063.1:0-4587 GCA_051868045.1 Eubacteriales bacterium | reverse complement strand
TCATGCCCGCGGCCTTGACCTGGGCGGCCATGTTGTTGACATAGGTGATGAAATTGCCGTATTTGCCGGAGGAGATCAGACCGGCAAAGCCGCTATTGGACACGTCATTGGCGTATTCGTCGCAGCCCATGTTGAACAAAGTGCAGCCCTTGCCGGCAAAATACTGGATGTACTTATTGACCAGTGCCAGGGTGAAGTTCACGGCGGCAGTGTTGGTCACATCCACTGTGCGGGCAGAGGTGCTGTAAGCGGGATTGGAGATGCCGACGGACTCCATGCAGTCAAGAATGGCATCCATGTGACCGGGGCTGTTCAGCAGGGGGATAATGCCAATACCCTTCTCTTTGGCATAGCTGATGATGGTGTCCATCTCGGTCTGGGTTAACTCATTATAAGTACCCGCATTGTAATAGGCCTTATTGCCTGCCTGAATACCTGCCTTCACTGCATCGCTGGTGTAGGTGGTATCGTTGGCAGTGACAGACATATCATCCAACAGGAAGCGCAGACCGTCGTTGCCGATTGCCAGCTCGATATGTGTATAATGGTTTTCTGACAAGGAATCAATCAAAGCCTCAATCTGGTCAACGGAGAAATACTTCCGTCCGCAATCCAGATGGAAGATTCTGTAGAATTCACTGTCAGACGAATCTTCTGCAGTTTTCGCTCCGGTATCCGTTGTCGTTGCAAAGATACCCATCGGAAGGAGTCCGATTACCATGCACAACACCAGCAGGAACGACAAGGCCCGTTTGAATGTTTTCATCTTAGTTTTCCTCCTCGGTTTAAAAAAAGATTTTTTCCTTTATTATTATATGCCATCCGTCTTTCGACAAATTGGCATAAATAGCCGTGCTATTCGTGAATCGTCTTGCGATTCAGTGTCTCTTCGGCGATCCGCTTCATCTCCCGCACCATCTCGCAAAGATAGGTGGGTATGCCGGATGCGCTTCCGGTTTCGGTCAATGCCATCGCCGCACAGCAGTGGCAAAGCTGTTGATTGGGACATTTGGTACAAACGCCGGACAAAGTCAGCTTCCCGCTGACTTCGGTCAACTGATGCCATGCATCAGCAAAGGACGCATTCGTCAGGTCAACTTTCGGATCGGTCATCATGCCGCAGGGGGTCATCCAGCCGTCCCATGTGATCCAGAAGGACGCCTTCCCTGCCCGACATCGTATTTTGCCGTCAAGTGGGTCCACGCAACTTTCATCCAGTCCGGGCGGCGGAATCGTGCCGTTCACGATGCCTTGCAGACGCTTTTTGTAGTACTCTTCTCCCGATTGCAGGCGGAACACCAGACAATTGTAGTAGGCGGCTTCCTTCGGTGTGAACCGATCGTTCTGCCCCACCATGGTCTTGTCCCTGCGCACGGGCGGGAACATATAGGTGTTGGTTTCGTAGATCAGTCCTCGCTTCTCTGCGTATCGGACACATTTCTCCAGATCGCCCACATTCTGCGGGGTCAGCGAGCCGTTGAGCTTAACGATGATGCCCGCATCCATCAGCCGATTGATCGCCCGATCTACCCGTGAGAACATCCCCCCCACTCGGCAGAGCGACTCATATGTCTCGTCGCTTGCGCCATAGAGGGTGATATTGATGCGGGCGGGAGGCAGTGCCTTCAGCCGCTCCACCGCAGCATCGTCGATCAGCGATCCGTTGGTGTTGATGGACACCAGAAAGCCCATGCGTACCAGTTCTTCGTAGAGTTCCCAGAAATCCTTCCGGAGGAAGGGCTCGCCGCCGGTCAAAAGCAGATAGAGCATTCCCTGCTCTCTCGCCTGACGGGCGATCTCCAGCCAGCGATCCTTTGTCAGGATCGGGCGGGGGGAGTCGGCGACTTCCTTTGCCGTTTTGCGGACATAGCACATCCGACAGGAGAAGTTGCAGACCGGGGACAGTTCGAAGGTACCGCTCAGGGGAACAAGGGCTTTGCTTGCTTTGGAGAACAGGTAGGTGGTCAGGGGGGATTCAACCCGAAGCTGTCTGGTTTCCATGTGGTTCTCCCTTCATAAGGACGCTCTCCAGTAGTTTAACCGCTCGCTCATCCGGTGTGCAGGTCAGTTCATAGACGGGGACATCGGTTACCAGCGATTGCGCCAGGTCGCAGACCTTGACCACCGCTTCGCCATCCCAACTGCCCACCGTCATTCCCGCCAGCGTCCGTCGGAAGGCCTCCATCCCCTTGACAGGACGGATGGTGCATTCGTCTGCTTGTCCCAGCAGGACAACCGCCCGAACGGGGCAGCTGTCGTTGACATGGCAACGGGAGGAGCCGGCGTAAGGTGAGCCGTAGGCGAGCCAGCCGCAATCGGTCTTATGCAGGATAGGGCGGTCGCCGTTGAGCAATCGTGCGCCGCGGCAGCGTTCCCACAAAGCCGCCTGGGTGGATTTCCCGATTCCGGACCTGCCGGAGAACAGGATTCCGCCAAACGGAGTATCAATGCAGGATGCGTGAAGAATCAGACGATTCTCCTGCAGCATCAGACGTTCCCAGCCACCGAAAGAAAAGCAGTTCCCAACGGCGGAGACCAGCTCCTGTTCTGACGGGAGATACTCGGCAATCACCCGCTTTGCCGCAAGGTCTTGAGTGACCCGCACAAAAAGGAGATCGTTGCGCATTCCGTCGTAATACCATTTGGCATAGCCGCCGTGTCCGTCGGGGTAAACCTCGTAACTTTCACTGCGATAGATCGGATGACCGTCCGGCGGCGTCAGATCGGGGTTTTCCCGGTACTCGATGACATAACCGTCGGTTTTGTTCCCCGGGGAGTCCGAAAGGAAGGGTCGAAAGGAATCCGTCACCGTCAGCGCAAGCGGGGTTTTCAGGGTAATGCTGACACCTGCCACACAGAAAGGGTACAGGAATTCGTCAGCCATCAGGAGTTGAAGGTACGTCCAGCCTCACTGGTGCCAACCGTGTAGCAGTAGACTTCGATGGCATCCGGCGTCATATCACAACTCCTACCGTCGCCGAAAACCGTCAAAGCCAAACCGCCCCAAAAATTCGGATCCAATGTTGGGGTGCAACTAGTAGTATCCCCATGATTCACATCAATGCCGCACGCCGCAATATGCTGGGACAGCTCAATGCTCTCATACAAGAGGGTGGGTTTTACGTAAGGTTTCATTCTTCTTTTCTCCTCTCACATAATATAATAATAACAAAATTATTTATATAACAACGGGAAAATCCCGATGTTGTCTTAAGGGTTTGTATCGTCCGTTATGATACGGACAACCTCTGCTTCACCAAGGAAGCAATCGACTGCCGTTACGGTGACCGTCTCGCCTGCCGGAATGCGATCCACCGTATAGGCATAGGTGATACCGCCGAAATAGACATCAGAAAAATTGCAGTGGCAGCAGACAGTCAGGTTGGTGAGATCGGCAGTTCCGGTATTGGTCAGGGAAAGGGCAATATCCTCGGCATTGACAATCAAACCGTCGGGGAAGGCAGGCACTGTGTCCGCAAAATCTGCGGTGCAGGTAATTGATGAGATGTCGGGGGTGCCGTCGGGACAGGTCCCGCACAATTTCTCGAACGCCCAGACGGTCTTACCGGAAGGGAGATCGGTCACGGCAAACTGCAGGGTCGTGCCGTCCGAAAGGACAACCGAAATTTCCGCCTCGCTTAGGTACTCGTCGGAGTTGTTGACAAGTTCCAGTGTAGCGATGTTTTCGCCCATCTGTCCGTCAGCATCGGGGTTCATTCCGGTAAATTGGAAAAGCGAAGAGACTTGAAGTTTTCCGTCCTCCAGCAAACAGGGGATGGTGATCGGCTGCTTAACGGCGGGTGACGAATCGGTCGTTTCGTCGGATGAAACGACCGTGCCGTTGTCCCGATCGGTTGTGGTTGTCTCCTGAACGGAGTCGTCGGTGCCGTCGGATGATTTTGATTTACAAGCCGAAGACAGGGTCAGAAGCATCAGAATTGCCAGAAGGACGGCAAGCCGGCGGGCGGTCATTGGAAATCCTCCAGAATGCCGACGTCGTTCATCTGCTTCAGGAAGTCATCCACATCCTGTTGAGCAGTCATGCGGTCAACCTCATACTCAGACAGCAGAGCGTTCACAAGATCATCAGCCGTGCAGTCAGACTGCAGTCGATTCCAAAGAAGAAGTCCACTTTCGCTGAGACTCATCATGCCCTTCAGCTGCAAAGCAAGCTTCCCTACCGGAATCAAAATGTTTTCCCCTGCGATCTGCCGCAGTATTACATCTTTGGTAGCTCTCAAGTGTCCATCTCCTTTTCGGCAATTATCTGAATATTCCGGGGTATGCTCTCCCGCATTCGATTTTGAATATGCAGAAAAAAGACTACCCAACATATATACGAAATTATAGCACAGATATTTTTAAATGTCAAGGCTTTTTTCAAAAATTCGTGTGTTAAATCTTTGATTTTCACAAATTCATTTGATTAGATGGATTTTTTTTAGCCCTCCTGTCATTTTTCGACAGGAAAACATTTCCAAATGCAATCCGATATTGTAATGATGATTCAGTCCACGGTAGCAAGATTATTTGTAACCCCCAAATAATCCCGCGTTATAGCGAAAAAGAAAACCTCCGAGTTTGTGC
>JBJDZN010000062.1:0-4610 GCA_051868045.1 Eubacteriales bacterium | reverse complement strand
CCGGTAAGGCAATCGGCAAGAAGAATCTGGCTGAGATCGCCATGTCCTACGGCTACGTTTACGTCGCACAGGTTGCTATGGGCGCAGATATGAATCAGTGCCTGAAGGCAATGGCTGAGGCTGAGGCATATCCGGGACCCTCTTTGATCATCGGCTACGCACCCTGCGAAATGCACGGTGTCAAGGGCGGTATGACCAACTGCCAGAGCGAGATGAAGAGAGCCGTCGAGGCTGGTTACTGGCATCTGTTCCGCTTCAATCCTGCCGCTGAGACCAAGTTCGTTCTTGACAGCAAGGCTCCTACCGCAAGCTATCAGGACTTCATCACCAGCGAGACCCGTTACGCCCGTCTTGCACAGTCCTTCCCCGAGAGAGCGAAGGATCTGTTCGCAAAGGCAGAGGCAAACGCAAAGGCGAAGTACGACAGACTGACCAAGCTGGGCAAGCTGTACGAATAATCCAAGCGATCCGAACACCATCGGGACTGCTGCAGAAATGCGGCAGTCCCGATTTTCGGTCATGCAGGACGGTATTTTGCTGTGATGCACAGGTTTATCTGTTTATTATCGTACGGTTTTTACCCCAAATGGGTATATCCGATGGGAACTGCCGTTCGGGCGGATGAATCGGACTGTTGTTCCGACAAAATATCGCCCGCATTCCGCCAAAACAGGACACTTTTGGAATCAATTTCAGACCCTTTTGTTGAACTTTTGCCCATTTCTGTTGACAAACGGCGGATTTTGTGCTATCCTTCTTCTAATAGATCTAGCCTATCAGAAAGGATTTCCGCCATGAAAAAATGCCTGCTCGGAACGCTCCTTCTCGGACTCCTGCTGTTGACGATGTCCGGCTGCCGGCAAAGTCCGCCGGATCAGACCGACGCCCTGACTTCCATGGAATCCGATTTTTCAGACCCGTCGGCTCCTTCGACCGACAATCCGACTCCGCAGACCGGAAGCACCGACACCGGATCTGCTGCCGACACCACCCCGTCAGTGCCGGAGGCTTCCTCAACCGCCCCTATCGTCAGTGACGATCCCTCTGCCGACCCCAATCTGCCGACTGAGACCATCCCCATTCTTTCCATCCAAACCGATAAGGGCAAGGAAATCATCTCAAATGAAGACTACCTCTCCGTTACCGTCTCCTCCGGGAACACCTCCGATTCATACACCTTCACCGATCTGCCCGCTTCCATCCGTTGCCGTGGAAACTACACCTATTCCGCCGTCCCCAAAAAGTCCTATCGACTGAAATTTGACGAAAAAATCAATTTGTTCGGACAGGACGAGGGCAAGGCCAAAAACTGGATTCTGCTTGCCAACTTCACCGACCGCTCGCTGATGCGCTGCGACGCCGCCTTTACCATGGCATCGGTGCTGGACGGGATTCAGGAGGTCACCTCGTCGGGATATGTCCGTCTTTACATCAATAACCAATACAAGGGAATTTATCAGCTCTGCGAACAGCATACGGTCAGCTCACACCGGATTGACATAGAGGAACAGCCCGACGTTCTCGACAGCGACTACTTCCTTGAAATGGACGCCTATGCCACCGGGACCGAAGGGGTGGATTATATCTTTGTGGAACGGAAAAAATTCGCCATCAAGAACGAGCAGATTCATCCCGATGCCGCCGCCTATCTGCGGGACTATCTGAATCAGGTCAACGAAGCCATCCGAAGCGGAGACGAGGACACCGTCTGCGAGCTGGTGGACATTGATTCCTTCGTGGATATGTACATTCTTCAGGAGTTTGTTCGGAATGTGGATGCCGGGTGGTCGTCCTTTTACATGGTCAAGGAAGGCGGCGGAAAGCTGCGGCTGACCTGGCCCTGGGATTTTGATCTCGCCTACGGAAACGATGTCCGTCTGGGCGACGCCACCTTTGAAGGGCTGTACGCCGGAAATGATGAATACAACAGCTGGGACAACAGCAATCCCTGGTTCTACCGTCTGATGCGCAGGCAGTGGTTTGTGGATCGGGTCATTGCCCGATGGAACGAAATCGGCGAAACCATGACTCAGGCGGCTTTGGATCGGATTGAACAGTTGCGAAGTGCCTGGGAAAGCGAGTTAGCCTCCAATTTTGAAGTCTGGCAGATTCTGGGCAGTGATTTTTATCCCACCCCCGACTCCATTGCCCGTCTTACCGACTACGGTTCGGTCGTTGATCAGCTTGAACAGTGGATCCGCAATCGGTACGATTGGCTGAACGGATATTTTCAGGATGCAAACCGCCGATATGAAACGGTAGAGGGATAGCTTCCATATCAAAAAAGCAGACAGGCGAATTTGCCTGTTGTTCTTAACGGAGGCTATAAAAAACAGAAACCGCAGATTGATTTTCTGCGGTTTTTGTGCTATAATAGAGGTACGGGCTTGACCATACTTGCGATAAAAGGAGAATATCCATGATTGAAAAATCATGCGGAACAATACCGTACACGGTAAATGGCGAAACAGTTCAGTACTTGCTTGTAAAAGCAAAGGATGATGGATATTGCGGATTTCCCAAAGGTCATGTTGAAGCAGATGAAAGCGAAGAGGAAACCGCATTTCGTGAAACACTGGAGGAAACACCGATCAAGGTATATATTCACAACGAGTTTCGATATGAAATATCCTATCAAATGGATAATGGCGACACAAAAACAGTCGTATATTTTGGGGCAAAATTTCGAAATCAAACACCAAAACGAAATAATGACTTTGAGGATTTTGAATATTTAATGCTTCCGTTTGAAGAAGCGTATCAAAACCTTACTTTTGAAAATGCAAAACAGATGCTGAAAATAGCAAATAACTTTTTGACGGGTGCTGTGCTAAAAGCCTCCCTTGTGTAAAGGGAGGTGGCACACGAAGCGTGACGGAGGGATTGTAATGCAGAGGAAACACAATAAAGACATTGTTCCAACAGCCAAAATGCTACGAAAGAATATGACAAAAGAGGAAAAGCATCTTTGGTATGATTTTCTTCGTACATATCCTGTTCGTTTTTTGCGCCAAAAAGTACTCGGTAAGTATATTGCTGATTTCTACTGTGCTGAAGCAAAAATTGTCATTGAGCTTGACGGTTCGGGGCATTATACGGATGAGGGCAGACAATATGATAAAGAAAGAACGGCTTTCCTTGCAGAATATGGATTGAAAGTAATTAGAATACCAAACACGGAGATACACAAAAACTTCCGAGGTGTTTGTGAGTATATTGATCACCTCGTGGAACAATCCCTCAGTCAGCTTCGCTGACAGCTCCCTTTACACAAGGGAGCCTTTTTCTTAACCGCTTCTTCTGCTGATAAAATAAAACTCCCACAAACCGTTATGGTCGGTGGGAATTTTGGGTTCGTTTTGTGATGTCTCCGATAAGAACATCACACTTTTGCCTGTCTGCTTGTGTTTGGCGTTCAAAGCCTTTCAATTGTGGGTTCCACCGGCGCCCGTTTTGCGCAAAAAGGAATCACGGTCTTGATCATCTGCTCGTAGTCGTCATAGAAAAGGGAAATCCGGACCCGTTCGACCTTCAGTCTTCCCTTTTTGTCCCGACGCTCTGTGCATACATAGAAGCGGTAAGAATGCCCGTGACACTTGTACATTCCGCCAGCGGTCAGTCCGAATCCCGGACGTCCGACCACAATCGGCTTTTTGGGTTGAAAAGGCTACGGTAATCCACGCCGTCGTCGCTCAGCACGACTTTTTTGCTGTATAACAAATAGCTTTCCACCGCTCCGCAAGCCATCAGACCCAGAATGATCAAAAAGCAGGCGATTTGCCAAGCGGAAAGTTTCAACGGAATCAGAAAAATCAGGATTAAGAGAAATGCGAGGGTCTGCAGAGTTGTCGCAATGCCGACCCCGAGAAAATAGCGATCCCCTTTCAAAAGGATTTTGCGAGAAGATGTTACCTTTATCATTTCCCCATCACCTCTCAAATACCGATTTTCGCATGGGTCAACGCCATTTCAGAGCAGAATCACGGCGATCACAGCTGCCACAATGACGAGTACGGTTCCGATGACGGGCAACATACAGCCAAAGCAACCTCCCCGATAGGGTCTGCCCCACATTCCGAAGCGTCTCGGGGGCAGAGGCGGTCTGCGTCCTCCTCCAAATCCTCCCGGTCCTCTTCTGCCCGGTCCGCCAAATCCTCCTGGACCTCTTCCACCGGGACCTCTGCCGCCCGGTCCGCCAAATCCACCACGACCCGGCATATTCCATTCCTCCCTTTCCTTTCGACAGCATTTTGCCGTCTTCATATCTTGATATTATTATATCATGCGGTCATTATATTTTCAATAGATATTTTATGAACTCTTTATTGCGAAATTGTAAACATGAAAAGCAATCGGGACGCAAACGCAGGTTGCCCCGCTACAGACAAACGCATCCCGCTTCGGCTGACGCCGAAGCGGGATGTTCATAATTCATTTACAACTGCAAGGTCTTAGCCCTTGAAAGCCTCTTCGACTGCAACGGCTACTGCAACGGTCGCACCAACCATGGGGTTGTTGCCCATGCCGATCAGACCCATCATCTCTACGTGAGCAGGTACAGAGGAGGAGCCTGCGAACTGTGCGTCGGAGTGCATACGACCCATGGTATC